>PUMX01000308.1 GCA_003552485.1 Candidatus Hydrogenedentota bacterium | reverse complement strand
TCCAGCGCAGCCCTATCCTCCGGACAGGCTACCAAACAATACCACAAAACAAACAAAAAGTGGACATTTCTAATGGGTCTAAACACACGACATTTCTAATGTGGTTTGACAGCGCAGCCCCTTCCGGCGCGCGTCGCAATTTCGCGGTGTGTTACAATTTTCCAGCACGAAAACAATAACGCATTAGAAACACGGCATTGTCCGGTTGGATCCTGTAAGAGTGAGTTGTTTCTTCTCGACATGAAGGCCAAAGAATTAACCATACGGGCGCCGCAGACCAAACACGAAATGCGGCAGGCCCATGACCTCATGGCTTCGGCCTACGCCGAGGGAGCGTTTGCGCTGCCTTACTGGCGTGATGGCTATAGCCAGAGCCATCCCGGTTCAACGCACGACTACACACGGGTAGCGTTCGCAGGCGATGAACTCGCGGGGGTGGTGCGCATCACCAGCGAAACGATGCGGCTCGGGGAAGCGCGCCTGAAAGTCGGCAACCTGGGCGCCGGTCCTGTCAGCGCGCGGCGTAAAGACCTCGGCGCCGCCCGGTTGCTGCTCGACAACGCGCTGACGTATCTGCGGCATCGCCAGTACCACGCCAGCGTACTGTTCGGCGAACCCCATCTGCATTATCCCTTGGGGCTCACGCCAGTTTTTCCGGAACACAACGTCATCGTCGAGATGCACGACGCCGCGGCCAGCTTCAACTCCGACTATCTTGTCCGCTCTGCAAAACCCGGCGACATCGCCTCAGTGCAACGGATACACGCCGCAAACAACGCCAATGCCGATGGAACGTTTGTGCGGACGGCGGCTCATTTCACCAACAAATGGACGCAATCCACGGTGCTCCACGTCCTCACTACCGAACAAGGCCGGGTGATGGCCTACTTTGTTCCGGGCGAGAAGGTCGGCCGATTCCTCGACATCGAAGAGGCGGGAATTGTCGACGAAGCCGTAGCAGGCGACCTCATACGAGCCTGTGGGCGCCTGGCGGACGAATGCAACGCGACCGCGCTGCGCTTTCACCTGCCGCCCCGCCATCCCTTCACCCGTTATCTGCGCCAGTTCCCCTCCGTTCATCAGACCCATCATTGCAGCGGGGGCGGCGGCATGTTGACCTTGGTGGACGTCGGCGAAACC
The DNA here is from genome assembly GCA_003552485.1 of Candidatus Hydrogenedentota bacterium. Taxonomy (GTDB): domain Bacteria; phylum Hydrogenedentota; class Hydrogenedentia; order Hydrogenedentales; family SLHB01; genus PUMX01. The sequence goes on along the minus strand of PUMX01000308.1, from coordinate 4,056 downwards.
TTGGAGTCTATGATACCCGAGTTTGAAAACCGGTTAGCCGGCAGTTCTCTAGCTCAGGCGCGCCTCGAATGCACCCTCTATATCGAGGGTGACCCCTACCGGATTCGCGCCCGTGACGGTATCGTCGACATCGCCGCTACGCCCGGCCACGCCCGCGTGGGAATGCCGCTGCGCAGTTTCATTCAGATGCTCACCGGCTACCGCCAAGCCAGCGAAGCCATTGCCGACAGCAGCGGGCTGATCCGATCCGAGACGCGCACATTCCTCGAAACGCTGTTTCCCGAACGCTTCCCGTACATCTGGCCGTTCGACCGCTACTGACATTGCAAAACAAGCGAACACACGGTATACTTGGGCCGTTAAAGCCGGGGTGGCGAAACTGGCAGACGCGCCGGACTCAAAATCCGGTTCCCGCGAGGGAGTAGGGGTTCGACTCCCCTCCCCGGCACCACCGAAAACAAAGGGCTTACGGATTTCCGTAAGCCCTTTTTTGATCGCGCCGCCAGAAGACCGTTGGCGTCGCGCTGCTATTTCGAGATTTCGCTTACCGGGATGCCCAAGCCGTCCGCCACGCCCTGGCCGTAATCCGGGTCGGCCCGGTAAAAGTGGATGGCCTGACGCACCTGTATCTCGCGCGGTACGTCCTTCATCGCATTGACCAGATTGCCGATGAGTTGCGCTTTCTGATCAGCGCTCATGAGCCGGTATAGGGCGCCCGCCTGGCTGTAGTCCTCGTTGCCGTCGCGGTGGTCGTAGTGGTCGGCGTCGCCGCTGATTCTGAGTGGCGGCTCCTTCGCGCTGGGATCCTCTGTCGGTCCGCCGAAGCTGTTGGGCTCGTAATTCACCGCTCCGCCCGCGTTGCCGTCGAAACGGGTCTGGCCGTCGCGGTGGTAGGTGTGCATTGGACACTTCGGCTTGTTGACGGGAAGCGAGGTATAGTTGATGCCGATGCGATAGCGGTGCGCGTCCGGATAAGACAGTAAACGCGCCTGCAGCATTTTGTCCGGCGAAGCGCCCATGCCCGGCGGCAGATTGCTGGGCTCAAACGCGGCCTGCTCCACTTCCGCGAAGTAGTTTTCGGGATTGCGGTTCAGCTCGAGGACGCCCACCTCGATCAGAGGATAATCGCCGTGAGGCCACACTTTGGTGAGGTCGAAAGGATGAATGGAGTAGGTCTCAGCGTCCTGCTCCGGCATGATTTGCACATACGCCTTCCACTGTGGGTACTCGCCGCGTTTGATCGCGTCTTCGAGATCGCGCCGGTGATAGTCGGGATCCTCCCCGGCGATTTTCGCGCCTTCTTCCTCGGTCAGCGTCTTGATCCCCTGAACGGTCTTGAAGTGCCACTTGATCCAGTAGCGTTCGCCTTTTTCGTTCCACAAGCTGAACGTATGGCTGGAGTAACCGTTCATGTGGCGATAGGTAGCCGGAATGCCGCGATCCGAGAACAGCGTCGTGATTTGGTGCAGCGACTCCGGTGACAAGCTCCAGAAATCCCATTGCATGGTGTTATCGCGCATGCCGGTGGCAGGGTCGCGCTTCTGTGAGTGAATGAAATCGGAGAACTTCAAGGGGTCGCGGACAAAGAACACGGGGGTGTTGTTCCCCACCATGTCCCAATTGCCCTCCTCTGTGTAAAATTTCAACGCGAAACCGCGGGGATCCCGCACCGTATCCGCGGATCCCAACTCACCGGCCACCGTCGAGAAACGGGCAAACGCCTCGCATTGATTTCCTACCTTGGAAAAGAGCTTGGCGCAGGTATACCCGGATATATCGCCGGTCACCGTGAACACGCCATGAGCGCCCGCGCCTTTGGCGTGCACCACCCGCTCTGGCACGCGTTCGCGGTTGAAATGCGCCATCTTCTCCATCAGGTGATGGTCTTGCATTAGCACCGGACCGCGCGGGCCCGCGGTTTGCGAGTTCTGGTTGTCCCCCACCGGGATGCCAGCGGCTGTTGTCATTCTCTTCTCTTTGTCGCTCATGGTTAGCTCCCCTTGTGGTTCCGGTTAAATCCAGCTGACCGCGGCTTCCGTCAATCCGAAAAGCCCGAGGCCAGGTAACAGCTTTTTCATCGTTATTCTACACATCGGCCATTCCAGCCCCAAACGGAGGCGCCAGTAAGAGGAGCTCTTCCACTACACAGTTACTGGCGCTCGCGCAACGGAACAGCGTGGCGCCGCACATCATTCCCTCGGACGCCTACTCGCGCCGCCATAGATTCTGGCGCCCGCGGATCGTTTCCGCGGTTCGGCCAGCTTGTTTTAGTCGCGCGCGGCAAGCTGATATGCGCCGCTGATTGGAGGAACAGCTTGTCGAGAAGACGACCCCAGCCAACGCCAAAGACGATGCCATGGCCCGGGCGGAAACCGGCGCCACACCTCACGGTCCGCGACGCTCCGGACCCGCCACCTTGAACACGATGTCGCGGCTGTCGTCGTCTTCCTCGCGGGTGCGCCCACCATCGTCCTGGCGGTTCATACCCAGGCTGTAGATGCGGAAGGTTCCGTCGGGCTCGGTGATATAGCGCACCGGCGCGCCGTCGTCGGTATACACATCCCGTGGAACCTTATCGATGTATTCGGGCACAAGCTCGTCAAGCGTTTCCGGCAACCGCTCATGCTCCCGCCGGAATTGCTCGACTGCGATAGCGGCCTGGGCGATCCCCAACTCCATGCGGACCCGCCATTCCGCCTGATAAGGTCCTGCCATTACTGGCGCCATCATGGCGCTATAGGGGGCTAACGGAAAAGCTCCGTGCTCTCTCAGACGCTCCACGCGTTGATAAGCATTAGGGGCGGCGAAAGGCGGACCGCTCGCCGCTGCATTCATAAAATGATCGTAGAAAGCTACCGTCATTACTTGGTCGGCGGCATAGGGGGTCACAAGTTCGAACAGCACGCGCGCGGGTTCTACATACCCCCAGGAATCGTTGCGGGTTTGCTGGAGATCGTGTGTTCGAAATTCGAGCTGCCGGGTCCGCTGGCCACGCATGGCTGCGTCCATGATGCGTTTCTCGTCCGGCGGCGGGAGCGCGTGGCGGTAGCCTTCGCACAGCCGCTGCAAATCGGTGTCCGTCAATACCGCACGGTTCATTACCGTATCCAACGAGCTAACGGCCGATTGCAGAATCGAAATGCGCGTGTGCTGCGACTGCAATTCGGGCTTTTCGGAAAGCGACGCGGACAGCGCAATAATGGCCAGAGTGGAATCCACGGCCTTCGCTGATTCTCCCTGCACGCTCCAATACAGAGCGTCCAATTGCAGTTCCCGGGCCAGCCTTCGGAGACGCTCCAACGCCCCCATAGGAGCAGCCGAAATATTCTCGAAATCAAAGGGATAACGGCTTGGGCCGGGCGCTTCCGCGCTTAGTTCGACCAGGTCCGGCGCAATGTGGGAGGTCACCGCTTCCCAGTAGGCCTTGGTGGTTGACCAAGCTTTTTCAGGCAGCGGACCGGTTCTGGGAAGCTCGGCGCCGCCGGTAACGAAGATGGGGTGCTCTTGCAGCAACTCGAGTTGCATGGTATGTACCCGGCGTTGCGAACGTGCGGTTGAAACATCGTCGTCATTGTAAGTAATCGCCACGAGAAACTCGCGAATCCGTCTTTCATGCTCCGCGCCAATCTCGATATATCGCAGCGCTGACGTGTCGTCTTCAGACGCCTTAGTGTAAAACGCATTGAGTTCCGCCAGACTCGCCGGCTCGCCCTGGGCGCGGAGATAGGCTTTGTAGGCCGGTTGGGTGGGCCAACCGAGCCAGAGCACGAATAAAACTGCCGCGCCGGCTAAGGTCCACGTTATATGTCGGCGCTTTGGCTTGCCGCTTGTGCGTCGGTATTGTTCGGCGTATTGTTCGGGGGCGGCGCCGTGGCGCCGGCGGTGGATGTCGATTGCGACGGCAGCGTATGGCAACGGAACCACCGCCGCGATGCCGAGGCTCGTCAGAGCTGCGCTTCCATACCATTGCACCGCCATAAACAAGGATTCGTGGCCGATACGCGGCGTAGCCGCGAGAACTAACCACGCCGCCAATAGCCAGAGACCGCCCCAGAT
>PUMX01000562.1 GCA_003552485.1 Candidatus Hydrogenedentota bacterium | reverse complement strand
GCGGGAGCAGCGATGCCCTGCAGGCCCAGCGCGGCCAATCCCGTAGCGCTCACCCCAAGAAAATCCCGGCGCGAAAGCGGGGCCGAAGAGGCGCTGGCGTCATGCTGCCGTTGTTGTGTTCCTTCTTTGTCTGTCGCCATGATTCTGCCTTGTCCTTGATAGGTAGGTTCGATGCGTTGTCAGTCATCGAACAGCAAAAAACGACTTGAAAGCAATCGCTAGGCAAAGCGCGCTGCCTCATTGCTCATCATACTGCGGGATCTTCATCCGCTCGCCGTCGCGCAGCGACGATTCATGCGCGATGATCCCCGGCACGGTATAGGCCAGCGCCTCGTAGATGTCGATGGCCGGCGCGCGTTCGTTAACCAACGCGTCGATGAATTCGTGGCACAGAAACGTATGCGATCCGCCGTGTCCGCTTGGTTCGCGCAGCGGTTCGGGCAGCATGTCGGTCCGCCACCATTCGGTCTGTTCATACGGCTCCAACGCGGTGGCGCTTCGTTTGTATCCTCCATCGTCCCGTTCGGTCTGTTCGCCCGCATGCACAATGACCGGGCCCACGCTGTGCGGATGGGGCAGCGCAAAGGTCATTTCCGTGCCACACCACTGCGCCCGCTCTGTTGACCGGTGCGCGCCGTAGCGGTGCATCTGCGCCCGGTGCGCGTGCCCCTTGTTCGTGGTAAAGAATGCCGTCTGGTTCCAGAACGGATTGTTGTAGGCGTTGTCCGGGTGGAACGGCGAATCTTCCTGCGCCCAGCCCGTGCAGGTGACTTCCGTCAAGCGCTCGCCTGTAAGCCCGACAATGAAGGCGGTGTTATGCGTCGGGTAGAGCATGGGCGGATAACCGTACCGCCAGGTGCGTTCGCCATTCTCTATCCAATACTCCTCGATGCCGGGATGATTGTACTCGGACTCCGAGTAATACACTTCGCCAAACCGCCCCTCGTTCCACCATTTCCGCGCTGAGATCATGCCCTGCCGGTAATAGCTTGTCTCGGCCATCATGTACGTGAGGCCCGTCTCCTTCACCTTATCGAGCAACTCCTCGCATTCCTCGAGGTGACAGCCTGCGGGCACTGCGCAGATAACGTGCTTGCGCTCATCCATGCAGGCCACGCAGTGCCGCACGTGATCCGGCGCGCCGGTAAACACCGCGACAGCGTCGATATCGTCGTCGAGGATGAGTTTCTCCAACGACTCGTAACCCTTGTCGCATTGATACGTATCTTTGAGATGCTGTAAGCGTTCCGGGCGCAGGTCGCTCACGGCCTCAACGACGCAGTTGGGATGCTCACGCCACCATCCGAACCGTGCGCCGAACCGGCCGCCCACGACGCCGATCCGAACAACCTTGTCTTCGTTCTCTTCCGCCCGAGCCTTTCGGCCGCTTCCCACAAGGGCCGCGCCCGCCAGCGCCGCGCCCGTCCCCTGCAGAAACTCCCTGCGCGTACGGTTTCCCTGCGGCCACAATTGCACATCCATAATGGCTCTCCCCCATAATCTCTGAGCACTGCCTGCAACAACTTAGGCCGGTAGTATAGCAGGAAGCTGTGTGTCAGGCTGCGCACGAGCAAGCCTAAATCAAACTACGGCGCTTGGCCAAACAGTCCTATGTTGCAGCGGTTGTGCTGTGACGCTCTACGGAAGACTCTGCTATTATGCTGGGTCTAATAAGGAGGAGACACTTATGGTTGCTGCATATCTCGCTACAACGACTGCGCCGCGGCTATTGATCAGCGCGCTGAGTTTAGCCGCCTTGCTTGCGGGCGCCAATCTGTCTGCGGAGGAACCCCTGCCCGCGTTTCCCGGCGCAACGGGCGCGGCCAAGTACGCTCTCGGCGGACGCGGGGGCGACGTCTATCACGTAACCAACCTCGATGCCTCTGGCGCCGGCAGCTTGGCCCATGGCGTTGAAACCGCCGACGGGCCGCGCACGATCGTTTTCGATGTTGGTGGAACCATTCATTTCGAGAACGGCTTCACTATCGCCGAGAAAGAGCGCCTGACCATCGCTGGCCAGACGGCGCCAGGCGATGGCATTACGATCCGCATTGATGACGGTAGCTTGAGAATCCAAGACTCCGAACACATCATTATGCAGCACCTGCGCTTGGCAAACGGGTGCGCGGACAGCCGGACGGATGTGCTCCGCACTGACGGGTCCAAACACGTCATGCTGAGCCATCTGACGATCCGCTGGGGCACACGGGGCAACTTCGTCAACCGGGCGGGCGGCGCCGTCACTACGCAGTACACCATCAACGCCGAACCCACGGACCGGCAGCTTGGCGGATGGAGTGGCCGAATGCGGCAAGAGTCAGGCATCTTCAATTATACGCTGCACAAAAACTTGGGCATTCACCAGGGCGGGCGGTTCAATATGTTCCAGAACGGCCGCTTCGAGTTTATAAACAACCTCACGTACAACGCCGATCTAACGCACTGGCAGGACTATTACATCTTCGGCTTTGTGTTGCACGGCACGCATCATACCCCCGGCCGCGGACCGCAGCTTATCGACATGAACGCAATCAACAACGTGCTTATTGATGGGCATAATCCGCCTGCATACACCTTTGCCTTCGGCAGGGCGTCCCGCCTTTACCGCGATGGCAATGTCCGCGACTGGGATCCTGACGAACCGTTTTTCCCGGTGAACACTGATAATGATATCGCAGAAGGCGCGGGTTCCGAGACCAGCCAAATACTGAATCACGCCGAAGGCGTCGAAGATGAGGACGATATCAAACGGATTAATTTCGCCGGCTTTGCACGCGTCGCCGCGCCTCTGGATTTGGCAATGAACGAGAATCAACATACAGACCCCGTAAGCGCGCGTCAAGCGTACATCAACGTATTGAGCCGGACCGGCGCCTCGGCGGCGCGGGATGAACACGACCACCGGTATGTCCGCGATGTCATGAACAAAACCGGCGCGCTCCCGCAAACGCTTGATGATGTTCCGGGGCCGCTTTTCCCGGAGTTGGCCCCCGGCGAGCGGGTGGTCAGCACGGCGCGGGATGGAATACCCGACTGGTGGAAGGAAGAACGCGGCCTCGATCCGGAACAAGCCTATCACGAGGAGTACAACGAAACGGGTTACACCTACCTCGAAGAGTACTTACACTCGCTGGCGCCGCACGCCTTTCCGCCGGATCCCGAGGATGTCGAGGAGATCATGATCCGCCCTGCCCAATGCGACGCCGCTTCGTTTGGCTGGCCAGAAAGCGAGCCTAGTTCAGAGGGCCTGTGGTCGGGCGCCAAAGACGGCGTTCCCCATTACATCCTGCTCCGTTTCGACCTTTCCGGCATAGAACCCGGCACATTCAGCGACGCGCTCCTGCAGTTGGAACAAATCGAAGCCAGTGAAGAGGCGGCGTTCCGGGTATACGGGTTAGACCACGATCAAGAGGGCCAGGACTGGGATATCCAGGCCTTCACCGATCTGCCCGGACTGGACATCGAGGCGCAGACGCCTTCCGTAGACCGAGATCACTGGCTGCTTCTCGGGGATATCGAGACCAACGAGGAAGCGAACGGCGATACGGTTATATTGGACAATCCCAATCTCGCCGTATTCCTCAATCTTGCAGCCTATTATCGGGACGAGCCGGACAGCGACTTCGTCACCCTGTTGATCAAACCGCTTAATGGCGCGGCGGCTGAATTTGGCGCTGACAACGAATCAAGCCCACAGCTCGTGCTCGACGCTGTGGCAAGGTAGCGAGCCAGCAACACCAACGTTAAACCTATCGAAGACGAGGAGGTTGCCATGAATTATGTCCCCATAACCCGCGTTGTACTGGCGGCCGCCGCCTGCCTTGTTGTCACCTACACCGCCTCTGCGGAACTGGTTCGCATAGAAGCAGATGAACCGCAGCCCTTCGCAAACGGAAAAACCTACGGCGCCACAGGCGCATACGAGTTCATTGAGGGCCGTTTGCACTTCGCTGTAGACCCCGAGGATCCGGCGAACGACCACATCGTGGATCTCGACCTCGCCCCGCGCAACGACGACGGCCAAGTCGAGTTCTCGAGCGATTTCTTTCTACTGAAGCCTGCCGACCCCACGCAGGGCAACGGACGTATTCTCTACGACGTGGACAACCGCGGCAATAAGTTGGCGCTGTTCGAGTTTACCAACGGTGAACGCACTAACAGCCCGCATAAAGCCGAACACGCCGGCAATGGTTTTCTGCTTCGCAGAGGCTACAGCCTGCTCTGGTGCGCATGGAACGGGGACGTGGTGGACGACGGCACAAACCGGCTTGAGATCAACCTGCCGGTGGCCACCCAGCCCGGCGGCGAACCGATAACGGGCAAGGTGCACATGGAGCTTTCGGTCGATGAGCCCGAACGTAGCCGAACCTTCGGCTGGAGCCCTTGGGGCGTGGCGGCGGCCTATCCGGCGGCGGACAAGGACGCCCCGGACGCTACCCTCACGAAACAGCCCACGCGGGCGCATCCCAGCGAAGTCGTGCCGCGCGATGAATGGCGGTTCGCCCGTTATGAAGACGGAGAGGTCATACCCGACGCGTCAAGTGTATACATCGAAGACGGCTTCGAGCCGGGTTGGCTGTATGATGTTGTTTACACTGCCGAGGATCCGCGGGTGCAAGGCTTGGGCCCCGCAGCCATACGCGAGGCCGTGTCGTTCTTCCGCTATGCCGAAGAAACGACGGCCGGCCAGGCCAATCCTCTGGCCGACGCCATTGAAGCCGCGTATATGTTCGGCATTTCACAATCCGGCCGGCTCGTCAATCACTTCTTCTATGACGGATTCAACACGGATACCGAAGAACGTCCGGTGTTCGACGGGGCCATCGCTCATGTATCGGGCGCTGGCCGCGGCCTGTTTAATCACCGCTTTGGCCTCGCCACGCTGTTCGGCACGCAGCACAGGGACAATCTCACGCCATCGGAGTCTTTTCCCATGGCGACCGTTCCCAATGAAGACCCCGTAACGAGCGAGGAAGGCGAGATGCTCGCGCGGGCCCGGCAACAGGGCCACGTTCCTAAGCTGTTCTTCATCCAAAGTTCGACGGAGTATTGGTCTCGCGGCGCATCCCTTTTGCATACCGATGTTCAAGGCGAACGCGATCTCGATGTTGACTCGAACGTGCGCATCTATCTTATCGCCGGCAGCCAGCACCTTGGCGAGACTCTCCGTCGGATAGCGACCCTCGAAGACGATCTC
>PUMX01000533.1 GCA_003552485.1 Candidatus Hydrogenedentota bacterium | reverse complement strand
GATTCGAGAACGTGATGGAAGCGCCTCACCTCGAGAAGATCGTGGTGAACATGGGCGTGGGTGACGCGATCCAGGATCAACGCTTGCTCGAAACGGCTATGAGCGAGCTGGCTACCATCACGGGCCAGAAACCGGCGATTCGCAAAGCGAAGAAGTCCATATCAAACTTTAAGGTGCGCGAGGGCGCGAATATCGCCTGCATGACCACACTGCGGGGCGCCCGAATGTATGAGTTCATGGACCGCCTGCTTAATGTGGCGCTGCCGCGTGTTCGCGACTTTCGCGGTGTGCCGAAGAACAGTTTTGACGCCCAGGGCAACTACACCCTAGGCGTGCGTGAACAGACGATTTTTCCCGAGATTAACATCAACAACGTTACGCATCCCCGCGGCATGAATGTTACCTTTGTCATTAAGAACGCGCGCAGCGTCGAGGAAAGCCGCGAGTTGTTGCGCAAGTTTGGCATGCCCTTTCGGAATTAGGAGATCGACGTGGCCAAGAAATCCCTTGTCGTCAAGGCTCAGCAAACGCCGAAATTCAAGGTGCGCGCGTATAACCGCTGCCGCATTTGCGGGCGCGGTCGTGCGTATATGCGCCGGTTCCACATATGCCGCATTTGTTTTCGCACATTAGCCCTGGAAGGCAAATTGCCCGGCGTGACCAAGTCGAGCTGGTAGGAAAGCAAAGAGAAGCTGCGCGCCAAGTGAGTTTGGAACAAAGGAAATCCGGACCAGCAAGACATTGCTGGGTGTATGGGTAAGCGGAGCCATCCGCTTTCCTTGCCAGGTTCGGTATGGAGTCAACAATTGCAGAGCCCATGCGATCGTGCGGCTGGGCTCTGATGGAAAAGGGCGGGTCGCCCGTCCTGTGTGTGTAGAGTTAGAGAAGGAAAATAACAAAGTCATGTCCATGAGTGATCCCATCGCCGACATGCTTGCGCGCATCCGCAACGCCATTCACGCGCGACACGTGCGGGTGAAGGTGCCTGCGTCGCGGTTGAAGACGGATATTTGCCGCGTGCTGCAGGCTGAAGGCTACATCAAGTCGTTCATCGTCGAGGAAGACTCGAAACAGGGTATCCTTGATATCGAGTTGAAATACACGCCCAGCGGACAGTCAGTGATGCGCGGTCTGCGCCGGGTAAGCCGGCCGAGCCTTCGCGTGCGCGTCAAGAGCGATGCGATCAAGCCGGTGCGCAACGGATTGGGCGTGGCTGTGCTGAGCACCTCGAGCGGGGTTATGACGGGTAAACAGGCCCGGCAGGCCCGCGTCGGGGGCGAAGTGTTGTGCGAAATCTGGTAATCGCAACCCGCTTCGGCGGCAAGAGTTAACTGAGGGAATTGACCCGTGTCACGAATTGGCAGAATGCCCGTGCCTGTGCCGGACGGAGTGAAATGCGAGTTGAGCGGCCTGCGCTTGAAGGTGGAAGGTCCCAAAGGCGTGCTTGAACGAACGCTGAGCGACAAGGTGCATGTGGACGTCGGGGAGAAGGAAATTGTGGTGACGCGCCCCGACGAAAGCCGGGAATCGCGTTCGCACCATGGTTTGACGCGCGCCTTGATCAACAACATGGTGGTGGGAGTCAGCCAGGGCTTCGAACTGGTGCTGCAGATTCAGGGCGTTGGTTATCGCGCGTCGCTGCAGGGGAAGACGTTGCACTTGGCGGTAGGCTACAGCCACCCTGTGACGATTGAGCCGCCGGAGGGTGTCACGTTCACCGTTGAAGGCACGCAGACCGTGAAGATTAGCGGTTACGACAAGGAGAAGGTCGGCCAAGTCACAGCCGATATCCGCGCGTTGCGCAAGCCCGAACCGTACAAGGCGAAGGGCATCCGCTACGATAACGAAATCATCCACCGCAAGGTCGGCAAGGCAGGCGGCAAATGAGCCTAGGCGATCGCGGAGCCGGCGGGTGCGCCGGCCTGTTGGGAGAATAGAAAGACCATGACCACGAAGGACAAGAACCCGCGGCTAAAGCGGCGCAAGTACCACATTCGCAATTCGGTTCGCGGCGTAAGCGGTAAGCCACGGCTTACAGTGCGCCGTTCGCTCAAGCACATTTATGCGCAGATTATTGATGACACGACGGGCCATACATTGGCGGCCTCATCCTCGGTGGCGTTGAAAACACCGGGCGCCAATGTCGAAGACGCTAAGACCGTCGGGAAGGACCTCGGCGAAAAGGCGCGGGCCCAGTCGATTACCGAGGTGTGCTTTGACCGAAACGGACGCAAGTTTCACGGGCGCGTGAAGGCGTTGGCCGACGCCGCCCGCGAAGCAGGTTTGAAATTCTAGGAGAGGAACGACGTTGAGCACTCCACGCGAGGCAAGGGATGGCCGCGGCGAACGCCGCCAGCGGGACACGCAAGAAAGCAATCTGATCGAGCGGGTTGTCAAGATTTACCGCGTCGCCAAAGTCGTCAAGGGCGGCCGCCGCTTCAGTTTCAGCGCGGTCGTCGTGGTTGGCGACGGCAAAGGCAAGGTCGGCGCGGCGACCGGCAAAGCGGCGGAAGTGCCCGAGGCCATTCGCAAAGGTATCGAAAAGGCCAAGAAGAACATGATGGAGACCCCCGTGGTCAGCACGACCGTGCCTCACCACGTCGTGGGCCGCTCGGATGCGGCGCGGGTCCTGCTTAAGCCCGCCTCGTTAGGGACGGGTGTGGTAGCGGGCGGTCCCGTGCGCGACGTTCTTGAAGCGGCCGGTTATCAGAATATATTGACCAAGTGCCTGGGTTCGAACAACGCCACCAACGTGGTCTGGGCGACTATGGACGGGCTTCGGCAACTGCGGACCGTTGAAGAAGTCGCCGACGAGCGCGGACTGTCGGTGGGAGCCGTTCTTTAGATAGTATCCGCGGCGGCAGTCTAGCGGGAACGCAAGCAGCGTACAAAGGATCAATAATAAGATGGATTTGAGCAAGGTACCCAGTTCGGGAGGCGGCCGTAAGGCGCGTAAACGCGTAGGGCGCGGTCAGAGCTCAGGCCAAGGCAAGACGTCCGGCCGTGGGCACAAGGGCCAGAAGGCCCGCGCGGGCTACAGCCGCCGCAAAGGTTTCGAAGGCGGCCAGATGCCGCTCAATCGCCGCTTGCCGAAGCGTGGTTTCAAACAATTCGATCGGTTTGCCTGTATTCCCGTGAATATAGGCGCTATCGAAAAGCGGTTCGAGGCGGGCGCCGAAGTCTCGCCAGAATCGTTGTGCGCCGCGGGCTTGTGTCCGAAGAGCGCGGATCGCGTTAAGGTGCTGGGCGCCGGCGAATTGTCAAAGGCTTTGACCTTTAAAGTGCACGCCATCAGCGCAGAAGCCCGGCGTAAAGTGGAAGCCGCCGCCGGCGCCATTGAATTGTTGGACGTACAGCCGGTAGGCCGAAGGAAACCGGCCCGGAAGTCGTCGTAAGCTGCAGTACCGCCGTAAATAATCAGGATGGCGAACGGAGGGCGTCATGGCCCAACCAATAGAAGCATTAAAAAACGCCTTTAGAATACCCGAGCTCAAGCAACGCATCATCTTCGTGCTGATCATGCTGGCCATCTACCGGGTGGGGGCGCACATACCCACCCCCGGCGTGGACGGCGTGGCGCTGGCCGAACGAGTCCGTGAAGCGGGCGGGCTGCTGGGATTCTATGATCTTTTCTCTGGCGGGGCTTTTGCGCAGGCGACCATTTTCGCTTTAGGCATCATGCCGTATATTAGCGCATCGATTATCATGCAGCTGTTGACGGCGGTGGTGCCTACGCTCGAGAAGCTCTCGAAGGAAGGCGAGGAAGGCCGGAAGAAGATAACTGAATACACCCGGTACGGCACGATAGGCCTGTGTGTCGTGCAGTCTATCGGACTGGCGTTCTTCCTGCAGCAGCAGGGGCCCGAGGTTGTGCCCAATCCCGGCCTGGGCTTCACGCTGATGTGTATCCTGTCGTTTACCACCGGCAGCGCCTTTATCATGTGGATTGGCGAACAGATCAGCGAACGCGGGATCGGCAATGGTATTTCGCTGATTATCTTTATCAGTATCGTATCCGGCGTGCCCACTGCGTTGCGCAATATTCTGCGGCTGTTGAACGCCCAGCAACTGAACGTGTTGCAGGTGCTGATGCTCATCGTCGTGCTGGTGCTTGTCACGGCTTTCGTGGTAATGGTGACCCAGGGACAGCGCCGTATTCCCGTGCAGTATCCGCGTCAAGTCAAAGGACGGCGCGTGTTTTCGGGCGCGCGCAACTATCTGCCGCTGCGGGTAAATCAGGCGGGCGTAATCCCGATCATCTTTTCGACATCGATTCTGATGCTCCCGAATATGGTCGTGGGCGCCCTCAACGTACCTGCGCTGGAAGTGTTCTTCCAAGACTGGCATAATAGTTGGGTATATAACCTCGTGTACGTCTTGTTGATCGTGTTCTTCTGCTTTTTCTATACGGCGATTACGTTTAATCCCGTGGAGATGGCCGACAATATGAAGAAATACGGCGGCGTCATTATGGGCGTTCGCCCGGGCAAAGCGACTGCTGAGTACCTGCAGCACGTGATGACGCGGATCACCATCGTGGGCGCGGCCTTTTTGGCGGGAGTGGCGCTCTTGCCTCAATTGGTCTACAATTTTCTAAACATATACGACTGGCATATCGCCAGCTTCTTTGGCGGGACAAGCCTGCTCATTCTGGTCGGCGTTGGTCTTGATACCGTGCGCCATATTGAACAGCATCTCGTGATGCGGAACTACGAAGGCTTTATGAAGGGCCGCCGAATGCGGGGGCGCCGGTAATAGCAGTAGCTGACAGCCCGTCGAGATTGCGGCGGCTTAACACATCGCCGTGCTTGGAGCGCGCCCGGCTTCGGGATGAGATGCTCGAGCCCGGCGGATGTGTTGTGTTTGTGCAAGGCCGCCTTCGCAATGTGTGCTTGGGCAAGCCCGAACGAAACAAAGGGACCCTCTTCCGCCAGTCGGATCGTGCAGCCTTTGAAGCCAGTGAGCCGCTCCTGGCCGAACCGGGCGCAAGCCGTTTTGCGCGCAGCGTATGGAACGAATGCAGCACCCTGCTCCAGTGAGCGCCGGGGGTGATTGTGGTGACAGGAGTGGCGTAGGCCTCGTGATCACGGTACGTAGTGAACCAGAAATAGACAAGCTCCGCGAAGCGAATCAAATCGTCGCGGAAGTGTTAACGGAGCTTATAGCGCGGGTGGCGCCGGGCGTTGTCACAAACGATCTGG
>PUMX01000236.1 GCA_003552485.1 Candidatus Hydrogenedentota bacterium | reverse complement strand
CGATAGCGAAACAGGCCGCCCACCAAGGAATCTCCTTGCCGCCGAGGAAGTAATCCGTTGCACTGGTTTGCTTACCGGCGATCCGGATACCGAAATACGTGATGCCCACGAGGTACAGGACGAGGATGACGGCGTCAAAGAGTGTGAACGTCATGGGTCGGCTGATGCTATGGGATGATACGCCATTGCTTGGCGTGTAATCGCCAGTGAACGCGCATAGGCTGCAATCCCGCGAACGTCTCTCGGCGAACTGTAAGCCGTGAAAGGGATGGGCAAGCGAGGCAACGGCTGAATGCGCGGGTCGTATGGGGTCGAATGTGTAGAGGTCTTGATAATGGTGCTCCTCGTCATATCCATGCCATGTTTCTTACGCGACAAGAACCGTACCAAGCAGAAACGCGCTGGCAGCAGGGTTCAACGCGCCAATCGTTGGACAATTGCCGGTCCCTTCAAGTAGCTGATGCACTCCGTGAACGAGGTAAGCAAACCGGTGAAGGTATAACCTCTTTCCGAGCCAACGATTCAGAAGGCCTCGCCAATGCCGTATTAAGTCTATGCGCAAGCGCGCCACGCGACAATACCTCAAATGCGGCGCAGACGGCAAAAACTCCCTCCGTGTTATGGTTCGACTCCCAGAATACAATCCTACATACGCAGCGCCCCGCGCACGAAGCCGTCCGCCTGTTCGAGGCGCGCGTGGGCTTCGGGCGCGTCCACACCGGCAAGCAACATGATGAGCGCGGTCTTCACGTGACCATCGGCGGCGTCCAACGTTTGCTGAGCGTCGTGGTAAGAAACCCCCGTGACGGTCATGACGATTCGCTTGGCTCGTTCCCTGAGCTTTTCGTTGTTGGCTTGCACGTCGACCATGAGATTCTCGTACACCTTGCCAAGCCGGACCATGGCCGTCGTGGTGATCATGTTGAGGATGAGCTTCTGCGCTGTGCCTGACTTCATGCGTGTCGAGCCCGTCAATACTTCGGGACCCACCGCGGCGCAGATGGCCACGTCTACGGTCTCTTTGAATTCGTCCCGCGGGACGGTGGTTACATAGACGGTCTTCGCGCCCAGGCTGCGCGCTTCCCGTAAGGCGCCTGCGACAAACGGGGTGCGCCCGCTGGCTGAGAGGCCGCAGACCACGTCGGCCGCTGTGACGCTTGCGGACTGCATGGCCGCGGCGCCGTCGTCCGGCCGGTCTTCGCAACCTTCCTGGGCCTCGAACATCGCGTCGCGTCCGCCGGCCAAAACGGCTTGCACCATTTCTGGATTGCAACCGAAGGTGGGGGAGCACTCCGCCGCGTCAAGCACGCCGAGGCGTCCGCTCGTGCCCGCTCCCACGTAAATGAGGCGGCCACCGGCGCGCAAGGCGTCGACAACGCATTCGACGGCCTGCGCGATGTGGGGGATTTCACTTGCTACGGCTTGCGGCGCGGCCTGGTCTTCGGAATTAATCAGACGTAGCGTGTCCTCGACGGACAGCGCATCTAGGTTCGTCGAACGGGGATTGCGCTGCTCGGTGGGGAGTTTGGCTAAGTTCTCGAATAGGTCCTTAGACATCGCTACACCCCCCAGTCCAGGCGCGGTCATTTTCCGTTTGCGCCAAGCGTAGTCCCATAGCGATAGCGCCTTCTTCTGGTGTGAAACGGGGCGCGCGGATGACGCTGCTTGGCGCACGCGCCGCGATTGCACTCGTAACCAGCTCGCGGTACAGATTGCCCGAATCAAACAACCCGCCTAACAAGGCCACCGGGATTTCCTCGGGAAAAGCAAGCTTTCGCGCGGCGTATTGAAACAACCGGGCCAAATCATCCGCGTTCTCGACCAAGATTTTGTGGGCCGCGGCGTCGCCCGAACGGCCTGCGTCAAACACCAGCGGCGCAAGCGAGGCGGGGACGATATTGTCGTGGTAAACCCCAGCGATGAGCGATTCAGCGGAACAAATGCCGAACTGTTCCTTCAACAGCTCAGTCAGCCTACCCGGCGCCGCGCAGTCGTCAAACACGTGGGCGGCGTGACGCAACGCGGCCCCTCCCAGCGCGGCGCCACTGCCTGGGTCGCCGATGACAGGCCCCCACCCGCCGCAGCGCTGGATTCTCCCATCCGCATTCCGGCCATAGACAATGGATCCCGTGCCCGCAATGACCACCACGCCTGGTTCGCCGCCGAATGCCGCTTCAAGCGCGATATCGGCGTCGGACACGACGTGAATGACTCGAGGACGATTGCTCTGGTGACTCCACAGAGATTCAATCGCTTCCCGGGCCCTTTGCTGGTCGGCCTCGCGCCCGGCGCCTGCTGCGCCAAAGACGAGGGCGTGGACCGCGTGCGGCGGGATAGACGCGGCCGCGCAAAGGCTTGCCACACAGCGGTCCACCACCCTCGCACAAACTTCCACGCCTTGGGCGTGCACATTCGCCGGTCCAGCGCTTTGAACCGTCAGAATCCCGCCTTCGCTGTTGGCCAGACGGGCCGTGGTCCCCGTGCCGCCACCGTCAATTCCAATGACGTAGTAGGGGGCGTCCGCCATACAACCTTAACCCAATAGTGGTTTTCGCGCGGCCGCATCTTCCGGGCATGATGAAGATGGGCGGAAGATGCGGCCACGCGAAGTTGCTCACGTTGCCTCTACTCGTCCAGCGGCGTCAGTTCGATTCGACGGAATTCAATGGGGCCGCCTTCCGATTGAAATCCGATAGGACCGGCGAGCACATCGAGATCGGTCGCCTCGTTCACCTTTTCGCCGTTAAGGACCAAGGTGAGATCAGGGCCGTCCAACGTGATTTCGTAGACATTCCACTCGCCGGGAGGCAGCTCCGCATCGGTCATCTTACGAACGCCGTGAAAATCGCCCAAGGCCTCGTGTCCCTCGACCTGTGCGGCGCGTTCTTCATCGCCGCTAGCATTCGCGCCGTAGAACGCCCAGATGTCGCCAACACTGCCGTGCATGAGTTGGGCTTCCACACATTGGGTAAGGAACGAAACGGGTTCATCGGCGATGCGTAAGAGCACACCGCTATTTGTTGGCTCGACGTCCTCCGGCCAACGCCACTCGACGAGGAGTTCGAAGCTCTCGAACGAATCCTCGGTATATAGGTAACCGAAAGGTTCGCCGACAGTGCGCAACACGCCATCTTCAACCATCCAGACCTCTTCCATGGGCAGGTCGTCAACGTTATGGCACCGCCAGCCATCGAGTGATTCGCCGTCAAAAAGCTCGATGGTCTCGGGCTCCTCGGCGCCGGCCGCGTGATGTCCAGCGATCACCGCTACAAGAACGGACAGTGTCAATGCAAGAAGCGTTTTAGGTTTCATCGTGTGTCCTCTCCCAGTGTAGATACGGGTCAACGCTACTACCGTGAGACGCCGGCCCGTTTTCCGGCGCCGCCGCTTACTCTATGCCGCTCGCTCGCAAGTTTCAAATGCGCTCTTTCATCGGCTCGGCTGAGAGGGCGGGAAGAAGCCGCCAATTGCGGGCGCGTTCTCGACGTGCTAAGCTGTCGCATTAGTACGTTACATTGGGGGAAGCCACTTCGATGGAGGAAAAGAAGCGAAAATGACCGATCAGCCTTACGGGCAGTTCCCCGGCGATAAGCTCATCCTGCGGGATTATCTTGCGATAGACCGCACCGTTTTGGCCAACGAGCGCACTCTGCTCGCGTATGTGCGCACCGCCCTTACGTTCCTTGTGGTGGGGGGGACGTTGCTCCAACTCTTTGAAACGATTTCGTTTCGAATACTTGCCGGCGCCTTTATACTTGTCGGCGCTGCGTTTTTCACCATCGGCGGCGCGCGCTTTCGAATCATGCAGAAACGATTGCGCAGCGGGGCCGAGGCGGAGGAAGCCACCGACGCGGATCAGCAGTAACCGCAGCCTGGCCGTCCGCCTCGGACCAGAGAACGAACTGAGAAAAGCATGGCCTATAATGGCGCGCGCCGCAACAACACTCTGCAGCCCCGGCTCACAAGGTTTGCCCGCGCTAATTGCGCCTTGTCCTACGTCGCATGGCGGTTAATCTGCTCGATGGCGTCGTCAACCTCATCGGTGGACAGAAAGCCAATGGTGACGGCGTCAAGGAACTCGGCTTGGGCCGCGAATTCGAAACACGATTCTTTCTGGTCGGCTAATGTGCCCTCGCCAAGGATCTTCATGCCGAGGACCCCAATGCCCTTCTCGTGGGCGCGTTGAAGCAGCGCTTTGACATCCTCGAAAGGTCCGTCCATGTGCGATTCATAGGGGTTGATGCGGGCCAGGATCACGTCGGTCCAATCCGACTCGACGGCGGTCTCCATGGCGCCCCAGTCGTGGCAGGACACGCCGTGCGCGCGGATAAGGCCTTGTTCCTTGGCTTCGCTCATCACATCCATGACTTCCGGTAGGTTCTCGGTCCAATTGCGCCGCGTAAGGCAATGGAGCAGGAGCACGTCAATCGTGTCGGTGTCGAGTTCCTGCCGAAAGCGGTCAATGTTCTGTGTTACGGTTTCCGGGTCGCGGCCCATGGTCTTGGTGAGGATCATTATTTCCTCGCGGTCCATGAAGTCATCCATCGCGCGGCGCAGATACTCGTGAGAGCCGTACATATCGGCCAAATCAAAGAAACGGACGCCATGACCATATGCGCGCTCCAACACCTCCATAAACTGTTCGTCACCCCTCCGTATCAGCGCCGACTCGTTCCGCGCGGCACGGACGCCCGTGCCCATGCCGAGGAAGGTTGTGTCAATTCCCGTTTGCCCCAGTGGGCGCACGGATTGGGCTTTTCCGGTTTCGGCGGCGTATGTGGGCGAAGCCCCTCCAAGATAACCGGAGGCTACTGCGCCAGCGGTCCACTTCATGAAGTCTCTGCGGTTAATGGCCATGATAATTTCTCCCTTGTCATGAACGCGTCTGTGTCAATTGAACAACGCGCGTCCCTCAATCATGCCTGTTCTGGCGCGCCGGATGCCAGTAAATCCATGAATAACCGCGCAGCGCGGGGATGATAGGCGTCGGTCCGCCAAATGGCGCCAATGGACACCTCGGGGAGATCAGGCGCCCGCAACACCGCAAGGTCAGTGTCTCTTTTCGTCACCACGGTTTCGGGTAGGACCGATACGCCGATGCCTTGGGCTACGTAGCGTTTGATCACCTCGAAGCTGCCACTGTCCATGGCGATGGCGGGCTCGAAGCTGGCTTGTTGAAAGTGTTCCCGGATGATGCGGCCGG
>PUMX01000434.1 GCA_003552485.1 Candidatus Hydrogenedentota bacterium | reverse complement strand
GTCTCCCTGTTCCTCGAGCAATACGCGCCAGTCCCGGTACAGCCGGGCATCCGGAAACTGTTCGGCGGCGGTCTCAAGATTCCGCTGGTCCACGTCGCACAAAGCGACAATCTCGACATCGGGATGGTCGGCGATGCGGCGCAGATCACCGCCACCCATGAAACCGCCGACCCCAATGGATGCGTGCCGCAGCTTCTGCTCCCCGGCGCGAGCCCGGCCAATAGGCAGCGCGGAAGCCGCAACCATGCCTGCCGCGCCTGCGCCAGCCTGTTTAATGAAATCCCGTCTGTTTATCGCCATAACCACCCCTCCTTCGTTATGTTCGGTTAACCGCATTCTCTAGCGCTCTTCCGCCGGAATCAGCCGAATCTCACGGAGATCCAGCAATGCCTCGACTACATCCGCCGCGGGTTTCAACGCCATGGTGAGCCGGCCTTCGGGAATGTAGATCTGGCCGATCTTCGCCCGCTTAAACGTTTCCCACTCGTTTGTGCTTTCGGTGTAACCCCGCAGCACCCGATCGCCCGCTAGAAAGACATACGGATGCCCCGCCGTGTGCGGCGCCACGGACCATTCCATCCAGACATCGTACTCGCCCGTCTCTGGCGCCTCGACCTCCCACTCGACGTGATCGTCGGCGGTCCACCAGCCAAAGGCTTCCCACACGGGTTCGGGCATATATTCGATACGAGGACCATAAGGCTGCCCAGCGTCCGCCGTCAAACGCAGCACGCCATCTTCATCGGCGGTGACCAGTCTTGGTTCGTTGCCTTCCTTGAGTTCCGCCGGTTCGCGTTCAGGCTTGCTGAACGTTGGCGTAAGCATCTCGTGCGCGGCCTCGATAATAATGTCCTCGACCTTCGGATCCAACGGGCCGGGTTGACCATAATTGGCCATGGATTCAACGGCTTCATAGCCGCCCTCCTCAATAACCCGCGCGCATGAAATATAACAAGGCGCATCGTTGGCGTACGCGTTGACCCAGAGGCGGTGACGGTCCAACTCGCGTTTTAGGCGCAGCGCATACTCCGAGGTCACCTCGCCCGGCAAGAACAGCATAGCGAGTTCGTCGCCAAAGGCCCACAATTGGATGGCGTAGTCCAATTCGTTTTCCCCGTCGGCAAAGGGTAGCGTCACCTCTCGAATCGAACCCGCCGGCCCTTCGCTAAGGGGCGTCATGATGTTCTCCAGCACCTTCGCAGTTTCTTCGGCTATGGTTTGCCCGTGTTGTTCGACATAATCCATGCCGCTCGATGGATACGGGTTGGCGTCGGCGCCGCAGCCGATGGCGATCAGCGCTACCGCGCCTTCGTGCTCGTCCTCGATGCGCGCAGCGGCTTCGCCAGCCCAATCGCCGTGGATTGCGTTGAACTCGGCCGGCAAGGTGGTGCAATGACACGCGTAGTTGACTAGCACCGCTCGCAATTCGCCGGCCGGATTGCGCACGGCCAGCACCGGCATGTCGTGGTCGGCGGGCGCTTCGCGCACATGGCCCCATCCCGCCCATTGTCCATCTTCAATGACGCGCCGGTTGGCGGCGAAATCGACGCTCCCCTGGCCCCACGCCAGCTCGGCCTCATCGAGATCGTCCAGCGCCGCCCGCGCCGCTTCGGTCAGTTTTCCGGGCAACGCATCCACGTACTGCGTTACCCGTTCGCGCGCGTCATCGGAAAGAACATCAGCGAACCGTGGCGGAAACTCGCGCCACACAACTGGAGCGGAGTGTGTATGCGTGGCGGCGATAGCCAGTTGCGGGCGCTCAACGCCGGCATCCGCGAGTTGTTCCGCGACTTCCTCCGTAAGCCAGTCCGATACGCCGATGAGTTCAACGGTGATCAATACGGATAACTGGCCGTTGTCTTCTATGGCCAACGCTTTGGCGTAGATCGGGTGTTCGACCTCCTCGGCTTCCTCGGTGCGGGCCGAATAGCCGGATAGCATGATCGGAAGATCCGGCGTGATATCCACCGTCGCCACGCCAGCCCGCAGATCGGAAGCTTCGGCTTGCGCCCCGCCGCAGAAGAGCCCCATAACCACAGCCGCGCCCACTAGTATCAATCGATGCGCGTCTCCGATGTTCTTCATTGGTCTTTCTCCTCTAAACCCGCACCGGTTGGTTCCCGGCGCTGTGCAATTTGCTCGCATCTTGACTATACCAAAAGAGACCTCACGAATTTCCTAGTGTACCCGAGATTGCTTGAGGATGCATTACAGATGCAAGGTCGTTATAGTGTACACGCTTGGCGTTGGGCGCATGTGGGCCGCCCGCTAATGGTACGCGCTGAACAGGGGGACATCAATTATGACAAGAGATATGGAAGCGCTGTATGAAGAGCGCCTAACCCGGTATACCACAGCGTTGCGCAACGAGAAGCCTGACCGCGTGCCGGTGCGGCCATTCGCGGCGGAATTCGTGGGATTGTACGCCGGCTACACCTGCCAGGAGATCACCCAGGATTACAACAAAGCCTTCGAGGCCGTCCGCCGTTGCGCCGCCGATTTCGAGTGGGACGCAATTGTCGGCAATATGGTGTATGTATGGACGGCTATGACGCAGGCGATCGGCTTGGAATACTATGCCGCGCCGGGCGTCGAAATTTCCGCCGACACCGCCTTTCAGTACATTGAGCCGTCCGAGGAGGGTGCGTACATGCTCGCGGAAGAGTACGACGCGCTTATCGAGGATCCCACGGGGTTCCTCTACGATACGTGGCTGCCGCGGGTGTCGAAAGACATCGCCGCGCCGGGCGAACCCGTGAGTTATCGGCATAACCTCGCGCTCGTAAAGGGAGGCATGGCGATGCTCCAATACTTCGGCGCGCTTGGCCAACAAAACGCCCAACTTCGCGCCGAGTGCGGTATGCCACCGGCCATCGGCGGTATCATGAAAGCGCCGCTCGACATTCTCGGGGACAAGCTACGCGGTTACCTGGGGCTTACCAATGATCTACTGACGATTCCCGAGAAGGTGCTCGAAGCCTGCGAGGCGCTTGCGCCCCATCTTGCGCATGTAGCCCTGACCAGTAGCGATCCCGAGAAGAAAGTTCCTATTTCGTTTTGGATGCACCGCGGGGGTGTGCCATTTGTGAAGCAAGAACACTTCGACTCGATTTACTGGCCAACCACGAAGCAGATGATCGAGATCATCGCTAAGGAAGGCGTGCAGGTGTTGTTCTATGGGGAAGGCGACTGGACCCCGCACCTGGAGACCTTCGCTGAATTGCCCGACAAGAGTATCGTTTTCCACCTGGATCGCACGGATCCGGCCGAAGCAAACCGGGTTCTCGGGAAGAAGTTCTGCCTGTCCGGCGGAATGCTCAACGCCACGTTAGCCTATGGCACAAAGGATGAAGTGAAAGCCAGGTGCCGCGAACTCATTGATACGTGCGCTGGCGACGGCGGCTATTGCATGGACGCCAGCGCAATCATACAGAATGAAGCGCGAGTGGAAAATGTGCGCATTATGACGGAGTTCACGCAGGAATACGGCGTGTATTGAACGGGGGTTGCCATGAGTGAACAGAATAGGACGGTTGTGCGGCGGGTAGAGATGGCGCCGGGCGTGTGTGTGCCGTGGTCGGAGAAGCGTGAGGAGTTTCCCAAGATCATGGGGGACGAGGCTATCGTAAAACGGACGTGGCAGGAAATCGACGGGCTGGGCTATCTTTTCGTGTGGCACTGTCTGGTGTCTTTCTAAACGACGGGTCTGCCGCCTGCTTATAGGCGAATTGCGCGTCCAACGCGGCATGGTTGCAATAGAGACGCCGTAGAATCGCAGCAAACCGTTCACGTGTGTGGGACGCGAAAATCACCGTGGACGGTTTACTTGGTTCTGGATGGATCCGCCTTGGTTTGTGGTTCGGGGGAGCTTTGTTTGAGGAGGTCAACAATGAGAACACTGATGACTGCAGCAAGTATTGGCGTTTGCGTGATTGTGGCGGCGGGAACGGCGCTGGCCGGGCCCGTCGGCGTCGACTTTGGCGTGCCGCGGCTGCTTATTCCGGCGCCCGATGATGAACGCATAACGCATCTGTCATGGCCGAGGATTGTAAAGACCGGCGAAGGGGTCCTTGTCACGGCGTACAGCGCGGGGATCGGCCACAATATCGGCGGGTCCGGTCCGGCTGTCTCGGTGTCGAGGGACGGTGGCGAAACGTTCAGTGAGCCCCGGCTGCTGGCGTATTTCCCCGATGACGATGACCGCTACGAGGACTGCGGCAACATGGCGTTGGGCGTGACCGAGGATGGCGCGCTCATTCTGTTAGCGATGGCGTATCACAGCGATGAAGCGAACACAATACTCGGCTGGCGTTCGGAGAATGATGGGCTGACCTGGAATCCAGTGGACACCTCGAATCTGGCCGAGAATCAGACGGGCTCGGTCTATGGGCATGTAACGTCCATGCCAGACGGACGATTGGCCGTGACAGGGCACTACCGGCAACCTTCAGAACCCTATTCAGAGGGCGTGTGGCTTTCGTTCTCGGATGACAATGGACGCAGTTGGAATCCGCATGAACGCATCGTGGAGCGGCGGCTTTTCGAGCCAGCAATCATTTATGCGGGCGGCCGCTTCGTGGGGCTGATCCGCGACGACGGCTCGGAGCCCCCGTATTGGCAAGTGACCGGAGAGGGAGACGATTGGGAGTTGACCCGCAGTGCGGTTGGACCTAAAGAGGACATTGAGCTCCGGGCGCCCAGCCCGTTTGTGACCGTTGATCCCGAGGACGCCGAGCGCCTCTGGGCGCTGGAATCGCAACGGTTCGCGGAAGGAGGGGGCGCGATTTGGCTATGGACGGCGAACGCCGAAACACTCGATTGGCGGCGTGTGGGCCAAGTCGTGGCTTTTCCCGCCGATGATCCGAATCACGCGGACATTACCTACCCATGGATGACGCCATTGGGAGACGGCCAGTGGTTCCTCGTCTTCTATTCCGGGCAACGCCGTGGGCCCAGCTCGATCTATGGAATGGAGATCGATCTGCGTGAGGCAGCGCAGGAGTAAGCATAAACCGCCGCGTGTCCCAGTGGTGTGGAATCCTAATCGCCGAATAATTCGCCCAAGCTGAGGCGATGGGGCCGTCTCGGTTATCCACTGCGCGTTTGAGGTCGTCAACTGCTCGGCGCCGACGCGGTGGTTGCTTGGAGTAAGCGGCATCGGTTGTGATTGACGTGTTGACATACCCCGTAACTCGCTTTCAAAGGGGAACTT
>PUMX01000423.1 GCA_003552485.1 Candidatus Hydrogenedentota bacterium | reverse complement strand
TTTGGAGCCACTTCCACGAGATCCAGGCCACGCTCTTCAGCGTCGCGTATACCGTCTTCCGGCGTCATGATCCCGAGTTGATTGCCTTCTTCGTCGATAATCCGCACCTGGCGGGCGCGGATCATCTCATTGACCCGTGTCCGGTTTTCGGATGCCTTCGCGATAGGTGTACCCTCCTGTGGTTTGCGGACGCCCAGCCGTTGCCAAGCGCGGGCGTTGGTATCACAGCCCTAGAACCCGCAATGAACGAAAAAAGCGGCGATTGCAGGAGGCGCCACGCTGCAATCGCCGCAAAACAAAAAACCATGCAAAGCAAGCGAATCTACATTGACCCTGCTCGGCGGGCCGTTGGGCCGCCGCAAGGTGAGAAGCTGGCGCCTCTACTTGGGTTACAACACAGTGAATGT
This sequence comes from Candidatus Hydrogenedentota bacterium, assembly GCA_003552485.1. GTDB lineage: Bacteria > Hydrogenedentota > Hydrogenedentia > Hydrogenedentales > SLHB01 > PUMX01. The sequence continues at coordinate 20,132 of PUMX01000423.1, read as the reverse complement.
AGATTAGCACACAACAAGTCCCGTGTCAAAATTCCAAATTCCCAGCTAATCCGCGCTGCGGCGCTGCGGTTTTCGAGTGGGTGCGCTTGCTCAACTCAAGGTTGAGCATTCATTCCTGCGCGCACTCTCTTTAGCAGTGCGAGCAAGGAATCCCCAATCGTTGGATACAAATCCAAACATAAGGCAAAGAACGCTCCTGTAAATCTCCTTGTATGACACCTCCCATGCGGCTCGTTACTTCCCGGAGCGGAACAGCCGTTTGGCGGCCATATGTTTAAAGAGTACCGGCGTGGGCTCTACAGCGCGGACGCAACTGAAAAGACCAGACATCCCCGCGCCGGTCTGGCGACGGCTCCGGTCGGGTTTTGCTTGCCCGTGCGCGACCTTGCTATGCTCCGGCGCAAGATCTCTTGTTGGCGGTTTCAGGTGCGGAAGGAGGACACGCCATTGCGAGCTGTTGTGCAACGGGTGACGGAATCGTCGGTCACTGTCGAGGGTCAGGAGTTGGGCCGCATTGGGCAGGGGCTGATGGTGCTATTGGGTGTGAGTGTTGAGGATGAAGACGAAGACGCGCGCGTCATGGCCGAGCGGATCGCGGGATTGCGCTGTTTCATGGACGACGACGGCAAATTCAACCGGTCCATCGAGGACGTAGGCGGAAGCGTGCTCGCCATATCCCAGTTCACACTGCTCGGCGATTGCCGGCGCGGGAGACGACCGTCGTTTATCAAGGCGGCCCGGCCCGAACAGGCCACGCCCTTGTACGAGAAAGTCGTTGAGCATCTGCGCGAGCGCGGCATCCCCGTCGAGACCGGCGAATTCGGCGCGCAGATGCAGGTGCATCTCGTGAATGACGGCCCCGTGACTATACTTATCGACACAAAGAAGGTCTTTTGATGAACGTGACTTGTCGGGGGCAGTGGGGGAGAGGCGGCTTATGCGCGTAGCCCTTGCGGGGTCTGGCGTGCTCGCGGCGTCGCTCATGCAGCCGATCCTCCAAAGCGGCCACGAGTTGGTTGCGCTGGTGCAGAACGGACGCGCGACGCAAGGGTTTCAGCGCTGGCTGCATCCGTTCATGGGCCGCATTTTCGGAGGAACCCTCAGCGTGACGGGGCAAGCGCGGCGGCGGGGGATTCCTATTGTCTGGATCGACAAGATGACGCCGGACGAACTCGCGCCGCTGAGGGAATGCGCTCCCGAGTTGCTTCTCGTGGGCGGGTTCAGCATCATCCTTAAGCCGCCCATCTTGAATCTACCCAGCATTGGTTGTGTGAATACCCATTCCTCGCTGTTGCCCCGTCACCGGGGACCGAATCCATTTACGGCGGCTATCCTCGCCGGAGATGAGGAAACCGGGGTCACCTTTCATGTCATGGACGAGGGCATCGACACCGGCGCGATCCTAGAACAACACCGGCTGCCCATTCGAGAAGATGATACGGCGGGCGCGTTGTATAAGCGTGCGGCGGCACTGGCGGGCGATCACATCGTGGCCCTGCTGGATCGCATTGAAACAGAGGGCCGCTTGGCGGGCGAACCGCAGCCCACTGAAGGCGCGACCTACGAGAAGCTGCCCAAGCCTGAGGATACGTTTCTGGACTGGATCGAGCCCGCGGAACAGCTTCACCGCAAGGTGCGCGCGCTGTATCCGCTCATGCGCGCGAAATTTCTGTTTCGCGGCCACGTGGTTTCAGTTTTGCGCGCCACCTACGATGACAGTCCCGTTGACGCGCCGCCCGGAACCGTGCTGGTCAACCGGCCGAGAGTATCTATTGCCACAGGCCGCGGCACACTGCACATAGTCAACGCGTACACGCTCTTCCCGATGCCTTCCCGCTGGCCATCATTCTTTGGCCGGCCGGAGGTAGGGGAAGTGTTGGAGTGAATATTGGACTGATTACAGTATCGCGCCGTTCGTTTTGGCCTCATCGTAGAGCAACGCCATGAAGTTGTCGGATCAATTGAAGTCGATGGTAAAGGCGTCCCCGTCTGCATGTTGAAGCGCCCAATTGGGGAGGGCCCCCATCATCTCATTATCCTCGACGCGGAGCAACATCTGCGCCGCAGACCACCAAGTTCGTGACCCGCCGAAAGAGTTATTCCGTTGCCTCGCTTGTCGCGGTCGTGTAAGGTCGATCGTCGCCATCCGCGCGCGAGCGCCGAAAGTGAGGTCTACGAGAAGGAGGAAAAGCCACCATGAAAGTGAAACGCAGTTGCCGATACGTGATGGATACACTCTTAAGCCTCATATGCTTAGTGGTTTTTGCCGCCATCGCTCCTGCCGCGTTTGGTGAGCCGCCCGAAGATTACGTGAACGTAATCGTCAACGGCGAATTTGCAGAGGACCCTGTGCCCGAGGGGCCGGGTTATACCGGTCGCATAACAGGGTGGACGCTTTCCAGCGGGCACGGACACTTGCTTAACGACGAAGACGGGCCGTTCTATACGTCGGCATTGGGACCCATACCCCAAGGTGGCCAAGTGTATGGCCGTCAACACGATGGCTACCTCTCACAACGGCTCAGCGGGCTTAATGACGGAGAGCGCTTTTACTTCCGGTGCCGAGTGAACTGCCGCGAGGGCGATGACGGCATGGATCTCACGATATTGCTTGGTTCGAAGACGCTGTGGAGCGGGTTTGTGACTACGCAATCGGGGGAATTCCATAGCATCCGAGTCGACGGCGAATACGATTCCGAGTGGGGGGATGAGCTTACGTTCGAGTTTGAGAATCCTGGCGGCGACAACACGCTGCTGGTGGACGATGTGCAGTTTTGGACGACTCCCCGTTACACCATTACGTACAGCGCTGATCCGCTGGTGGGCGGAGAGGCTTCGGGGCCGGAAACTATCGCGCCCGACGAGAACGCAACGGTTACCGTAGAACCCCATGACGGCTTTAACGTTCGCGAGGTGACGGCGACAAAAGGGCGCATCGAGCACGTGGCCGACAATGAGTATGCGCTGTCCAATGTAATGGGCGATACCAGCGTGGCGGCGAGTTTCGCCAGCGACGCCGGGCGCGAGCCGCTGCCGATCATTCTCGATACCGATATGGAATCTGACGTGGACGACGTCGGCGCGTTGGCCATGGCGCACGCGCTGGCGGATCGCGGCGAGATTGAACTGCTCGGCGTCATGGTTGGCGCGAAAAACCCCTACGCGACATTGACTGCGGACCGGGTTAACTACTACTTCGGCCGGCCAAACTTGCCGCTTGGCCAGCTTAAGGGCGATGGCGTGGACCGCGACTCGCGCTACGCGCAACAGGTGGCGGAGGAATTCCCGGGCCGCTTGGAGAGCGCCGATGACGCCCCGGATGCTGTCGCCTTGTATCGCGAAATACTAGCTGGGCAACCGGATGACAGCGTGGTTTTGGTGACCATCGGCTACAAGACCAACGTGCGCGATTTGCTTGCCAGTGGGCCGTGCGAACACAGCGATCTCGACGGCCGCGAATTGGCTGAACAAAAATTCCGTATCTGGATCTGCATGGGCGGCCGGTTTCCGGAGGGCCGCGAGGCCAATCTGCTCTGGGACGCCCAGGCGTCCGTTGAGGCCATTGACAATTGGCCCACGGAAATCATCTTCAGCGGCTGGGAAATCGGCCGGGACATTTACACCGGCGGCCGCTTGGTCGAATTGCCCGAGGATAGCCCCGTGCGCCGCTCCTACCAATTGTTCAACAATCTGCAGCCGCATCGTAGCTGGGATCAGGCGGCCCTGCTCTACGCCGCGCGCGCTCTCGACGACGGAACGGCCGCGGACTACTGGGAATTGTCGGCGCCGGGGCGTATCGTCATCGATCGCGAAGACGGCAGCAATACATGGGAAGACGATCCCGCAGGAACTCACCGCCACAAACTCGAACACCACGATCCCGAGGAAATCGCCGCGGAGATCGATGTGCTGATGATGCACACGCCATCAGAATAGTTCCGTGTCAGTGTTCGAGCAGCGAAAACGACTGCTCGGCGCCAATCCAGGTCATGCTGCTCAAACTGAAGCACGGTAGCCGCATGTGTGCGCCGCGAAGGGGCATGCCTTGATGTGACTGGCTTGCTTAAAAGGAGGGAATAGCTATGGGCAGGAAATACAGACTTCGAGCCGCGCTCAGACTTGTACTTGGCGGGCTGCTGATCCCACTGGCGTTGCTTGCGCCGGACGACAGTTACGCCGATGGCCATTATGCGCTGGAATTCCGAGGCGATGGCGACTTCGTTCAACTCGCTCATAATGAAAGTATCGATTTGACTGAAGAGTTGACCTTCACTGCTTGGGTCTATACGCGATCGTGGAGCGCTAGGTGGCATCAGTTTGCGGGTAAGGGGGATAATAGCTGGATGCTCCGGCGTCACTCCGCCGGAAATGATCTGCATTTGGCGTTACGGGGACTCGATGCCGAGTTTCAAGGATATACCGCGCCCTACTGGGAAGCGCCCTTTTTCGAATGGGTTCACCTCGCATTTACATTCAGTAGCTTAGAAGGCGAGGCGAAGCTTTATGTAAACGGACGGGCGATTCTGCAGGACGCCGATCTGGACGGAAGACTAAATAGCAACGAGTTTCCCTTTGTGATCGGAGCCAACAAAGAGGAGCCCGGAAGTGCGCGGAGATTTCACGATGGATATATGAGCGATATCCGTCTCTACAACCGTGTGCTGTCGACTGGCCAAATCACGGGTATTTTGGAAAGATCAGGTGAAGTAACCGATGGTTTGGTCGTGCATTGGAAACTCGACGAAGGTTCTGGACAAACCGCTGTGGACAGTTCCGGCGCCGGCAACCATGGCGAGATCGTTGGCGGCGCCTGGGTCACCATTGATGAGCCGTTTTGGGGGATCAAGACCCCCAACCTTCAAGGGTTGTCGCGGGAAGAAGCTCTATCCGTCATCGAGACAGAGCGATTCACCATAGGTGAGGTGGCCGAAGTAGACCCCGACGGCCGCATATTGCGGCAGCGCCCCCAAGCCGGTCAGCGGGCGCCGCAAGGATCGCCTATCGATTTTATGATAGGCGACGCCGTACGAATTATTTTTGACACCGACATGGACACCGATTGCGATGACGCGGCGGCCTTGGCGATGTTGCATGCACTGGCGGATAGAGGGGAGGCCGAAATACTGGCGACTGTGGTTTCGACGAAATACCCATGGTCTGTTGGCGCTACCCAGGCGATCAACGCGTGGTATGAGCGCGTCGAGTTGCCCATCGGAAGTCCTTTACTGGGCGAGGGCGCCGACCCGCGCCGTGGCTCCCGCTTCGCCCGCGAGATCACCGAAGAGTTCGATCCGCCGCTTTGGTCCAACACCCAGGCGCCCGACGCTGTCGAGGTCTACCGGCGGGTGCTCGCTGAGCAGCCCGACAACAGCGTCGTAATCGTGACGGTCGGGTACATAACAAACATGCGTCATTTGCTCGACTCTGAGGCGTGTGAGCATTCTCCTCTTTCGGGCGAGGAGTTGGTGGCAGCGAAGGTGCGCGAATGGGTTTGCATGGGCAGCCGCTACCCAGCCGATCTAGATCCGGGGGTGTGGGGCAACTTCAAACCGGACCCGAAAGCGACGGTCGAAGCGGTCAATCGCTGGCCCACGCAAATCACATTTACCGGCGGCGGCGATTTCGCCTGGTCGCTGGCGACCGGCGAATGCCTTCACGAGACGCCGGAGGACAATCCCGTCAGGCGCGCCTATGAGCTATATTTCGAGGGTGAGTCCGAGGACCGCCACAGCGCCGATCAGATTGCGGTGCTTGTCGCCGTAAGAGGAGCGGATGCTCGCTACTGGGAGCTTGTCACGGAAGGGCACAATCACATCTTCCCCAATGGCACGCATGAATGGCGGGAGGAACCGGATAACCCGAAGCATCGCTACATCTCCGCGCTGGCCGATGGCGTCACAACCCGCGAGGTTATTGAAATGTTTGAGAATCTCATGGTGCGTTCGCCAGGGATTTTTCCCGGCGAGCAGCACGGCCAAGATACGAGGGAGGGAGACCATGGTGTATTGTCGAGGGATTAAGTTTTTCGGCTGCTGCCTTTGCCTCGCGGCGGCGCTGGGCGCCGGCGGGCGCGCCGGCGCGGACGAGCAGTATGTGCTGGAATTCAGCGGCGATGGCGATTACGTCCAACTCGAACACAACGACAGCATCGACCTCACGGAGGAGTTGACTTTCGCCGCGTGGGTCTATTTGCGTTCCTGGACCGGGGACTGGCATCAGTTCGCGGGCAAGGGCGACGATAGCTGGATGCTCCGCCGGCAACCGACGGCCGTGTACACGGACCGCTGTTCCAACGGTGTGGACCTGGTGTTGCGAGGCCCGGAGGTAGATATCCAAGAGCGCCTAAGGCCCTTTTGGCGCCTGCCGTTTTCCGAGTGGGTTCATCTCGCGTTTACGTTGGACGCCGCTGGGGGAGAGGCCAAGCTTTATGTGAACGGCGAGGCCATTCTTGAGGACAACGGAATCGAGGGAACCCTGAACAGCAACGCGTTTCCCCTCGTGGCGGGCGCGCACAAGGAAGACCCCGGCTCCGCACAGAGGTTTCACGACGGGTACATGAGCGATGTGCGCCTTTACAACCGGGCCTTGTCGAAGGATGAGATTGGCGGCGTGCTGAGGCGGACATCGGAGGCCGTGGATGGGCTGGTGCTTCATTGGCCATTGGACGAAGGCCGCGGCCAAACCGCCCACGACGTTTCGGGCTCCGGCAATCACGGGGAGATAATCGGGGGCGCGTGGCAAGCGGTGGAGGAACCTTTCTGGGTGGACCGGTCGCCGGTTCCAGACTTAGCCGGCCTGTCCCGGCAAGAGGCCGAAGCGCGTATCGGCGAAAAAGGCTTCACCGTTGGCGATGTGACCGAAGTCGATCGCGGCGCGCGGGTCGTGGGACAGCGCCCTAGCCCCGGCGAGCGGGTCCCGGCGGATGCATCCATCCATCTAACTATCGCCGCCGAAAGCGCTAGGGACATCAAGCCGGCCCCGCCGGAACGCGCTGTGCCAATCATTCTCGACATGGACATGGAATCGGACGTGGACGATGTGGGCGCCTTGGTCTCACTCCATGCCTTGGCGGACCGGGGCGAGGCGGAGATCCTCGGCGTCGTGGTGTCCGCGAAAAACCCCTACGCCACGCTGTGCGCCGACCGCATCAACACCTATTTCGGCCGACCCGATCTGCCGCTGGGCCAACTCAAGGGCGATGGCGTGGACCGCGACTCGCGCTACGCGCAACAGGTGGCGGAGGAATTTCCGGGCCGCTTGGAGAGCGCCGATGACGCGCCGGATGCTGTCGCCTTGTATCGCGAAATACTAGCCGCCCAACCGGATGAAAGCGTGGTTTTGGTGACCATCGGCTACAAGACCAACGTGCGCGATTTGCTTGCCAGTGGGCCGTGCGAACACAGCGATCTCGACGGCCGCGAATTGGCCGAACAGAAATTCCGTATCTGGATCTGCATGGGCGGCCGGTTTCCAGAGGGCCGCGAGGCCAATCTGCTCTGGGATGCCCAGGCGTCGGCGGAGGCCATTGAAGCCTGGCCCACGGAGATCATTTTTAGCGGATGGGGAATCGGCGCGTCCATTAACACCGCCAACCTGATGTACCGCTTGCCGGAGGACAATCCGGCGCGCCGGGCGTACCAACTGTTCAACAACTTGCAGCCCCACAGCAGTTGGGATCAAGCGGCCCTGCTCTACGCCGTCCGGGCCTTGGATGACGGGCCGGCCGCGGACTATTGGGTGTTGTCCGAGCCGGGCCAAATCCAAGTCGATCCCGAAAGCGGCCACAACACGTGGCAAGACAGCCCCGGCGGTCCGAACCGGTACAAGATCGAAAACCGGGATCCAGACCTCATCGCCGATGAAATCGACGTGTTGATGATGCACACGCCATCAGAATAATCTCGTTTTCGTCGTTCGAGCAGCGCCGAGTCCTATGCTTCGTGGACCAATGACAGCATCAATTTGGGAGATGAGTTGACGCTCACAGCTTGGGTCTATGTGCGCACCTGGAGCGGCTACAGTAGCGCCTTGAGTTGGAAGGCGAACTCATTATTGGATTAGGATGAAGCCGTCAACGGAGATTGTTAACTTTTCAGAGCATAACGTTAGCCGGGTCCGTTGATAGCGGTCGCGCGGCACATCCCGCGACGAGGAGCGGAGCCCTGTGCGAGTTTCGGCGGTTGAGAATACGGTTCGAGTGGAGATTAAGAGGAGGGAAGGGATGATGAAAGCGAAGGCGGCGTCGATCCTATTGCTGGCTGCGGTGGTTGCCGTTGTGTCCGCCGGTTGTTCCGCTGGAGACACTAACACAGCCGGCGGCTCCTCCTACGAAGATGGAACCTATCGCGGAGGTTTTTCGGATCTCGGTTACATTCAGGTGAATCTCGAATTTGTTCTGGAAGACGGCGTGGTGACCGAAGCCAGTTTCCGGCATTTGGAGCGGGATGAAGACTACCATATGGATACGGACCGCGAGCCCTACAAGTCCGTGATTCGCCAGTATGAGGAGGCTTTGGAGTATCTTGTCGGCAAGGACCTTCAAGCGCATCTGGCGGACCTGTACCATCCGGAAGACGTGGTAACGACGCAGGTGGACGGCTATACAGCCGCTACAGTGCGGAGCAACAAGATCATTTCCGCCATTCGCGACGCGCTGAATCGGGGCGTATACAGCTATTGATGAAGCCGAGGCTGTTGCGGGACAGGATAGATAGACACGCGCGGCGACACGCAGGGGCTTGGTGTGTAGAATGCCCCCGTAGGGAGCATTTGCGGCTCAAATCCGGTATAATCATCATTGAATTGAGTCCAAAACATGGCAATCGAAGAGAGAGGTAGACAGATGGCGCGAGGCGATCATATTCGTGTGGCGCGGCGCGGATACTGGCACCATGGTATTGATTGTGGTGATGGCGCGGTGATTCACTATGCCGGCGAGCAACTCGAAAAGAAGAACGCCGTATTGCGCCGGACGCCGCTAGACCTCTTCGCGAGAGAGGGGAACGTCGAAGTAGTTTCCTACCGTTCGTGCGATGAACCGGAGATCGTGATTGCGCGCGCCGAAAGCCGGTTGGGCGAGGCCAGTTACCGCCTCATCTGCAATAACTGCGAGCATTTCGCGCGCTGGTGCAAGACCGGCCGCTCCGCCAGCCGCCAAGTGCAGCATACCGTAACCACGATCGCCGGCCTAGCGGTCATTGTCGGCGTTGCCTTGGTGTACCGTCCTTTCCGCCCAGTGGCTTACGACTTGGGCCGGCGGCTCATTGGTTGACGCCGCGGCAACCTTCCGCCGCGCGCTGCGTAGCCAATCGTGCTTGTATTGCTTCCACATAGCGCATGGGCAGCCGCACTTTGCCCATCTCGGGCGCCATGAGTTTGGCGGCGCCGTGACAATCCGACCCGCCCGTGATAAGGAGCCCGCGGGCTTCGGCAATCGCTTTGTATTCCTCGGCGCGGCCGGGAGAGTGGCGGCTGTGGAAGGCTTCTACGCCGTCAAACGGGAGTTTCAAGAGGTAATTCAGTAACGCGTGCGTTTTCCCAATGCCGGGATGGGCGATGAACGCCAGGCCGCCGGCTGCATGGATCAGCTCGATGGCGTCGGCGCAGGTGAGGGCGGGTTTCTCGACGAATGCGCGGCGGCCTTTGCGCAGGTACTTGTCGAAGGCCGCCTGGACGGTGTCGACCACGCCCATGGCCTGCAACTCCTGGGCCACATGAATGCGCCCCACCGTGCCGGCGCCGGTCCGTTTGGCGAGCCGTTCCGCGGACACGGGCACGCCGAGTCCCTCCAGCTTCGCGAGTATTCGCGCCGCCCGATGCCGCCGCGATTCGCCGAGTTCAGCGAGTGCGTTGTGCAGCCGGGGATTCGCGCGGTCAATACCCAGGCCGATTATATGCACCTCATTTCGACCGTATCGCGCGCTCAGCTCGACGCCGGTCATAAATGCAAGGCCTGCCGCAGAAGCCGCCTCCGCGCCCTCGGCGAGTCCTTCCACGGTGTCGTGATCGGTCAACGCGAGGGCCGAGAACCCCAGTTCAGCCGCCCGTGCGACAACGCGCTCGGGGCTGTCGGCGCCATCCGAGTAGTAGGTGTGCAGATGGAGATCAGCGGCTGGCGTACGCGTGGCTTATCCCCCTTTCAAACGGTCAAGAACCGCATTGATGAAGCGAGGTCCTTCTTCGGAGCCGAACCGCTTGGCGACTTCCATGGCCTCGTTGATGGCCACGGTTTCAGGCACCTGATCGCCATGCCGCATTTCGTAGAGGGCTACGCGGATGACGTTCCGCTCGATACGGCCGACGCGCTCGGGCGCCCAGCGGTTCAGCACGCTCTCGATGGCTTCATCCAGTTCAGACCGGTGTTTGATCACGCCTTCGATGAGTTGTTCGGCGTAGCGGCGTACGCCCGGCCGGGAGGGATTATCGAGCCAGAACGCCTCGATGCAATCTCCCCATTCATAATGCGTGAAGTCCAACCCGAAGAGAAACTGGACGGCCCGTTCCCGGGCTTTTCTGCGTACGTGTGGATGTACAGCGGTCACAGTTGCTCCAGCAGGTTGACCATCTCGATGGCGGTCGCCGCCGCGTCGAAGCCCTTATTTCCGGCTTTCGTGCCCGCGCGTTCAACGGCTTCTTCGATGGTGTTGGTGGTGAGGATGCCGAATATCACGGGAACATCGGTTTGCAGGCTGACCTGGCTGAGCCCTTTTGCGGCCTCGCTGGCGACATAGTCAAAGTGCGGCGTGCCGCCGCGGATGATAGCGCCGACCGCGATGACGGCGTCATATTGTTTGGATTCCGCCATGCGTTTGGCCACGAGGGGAAGCTCAAAGGAGCCGGGCGCCCACACAGTAGTAATGGCCGTAGCGTCGACACCATGCCGCAACAGACCGTCAATGCAGCCACCCAGCAGTTTGCTCGAAATGAATTCGTTGAAGCGGGAAACCGCGATTCCAAAGCGCTTGCCGGAACTGACCAGCCCGCCTTCAATAACTTTGCTCATATCGATTGTTCCTTCCACGTTAGATAAAACGGCCCCCGCGAAGCGAGGGCGATTACTTGTACAAATGACCCATTTTCTCGATCTTTGTGCGGATATAGCGTTCGTTGATGGTGTTGGGCGGAATCTGAATGGGCACCCGCCCCGTCACTTCAAGTCCATAGCCTTCAAGGCCCGCGCGTTTCACAGGGTTGTTGGTGATCAGGCGCATTCGGCGCACTCCGAGGTCGGTGAGAATCTGCGCGCCGATGCCGTACTCCCGCGGGTCGGGATCGAAGCCCAAATGAATGTTCGCTTCGACCGTGTCCATGCCTTGATCCTGTAACTCATAGGCTTTGATCTTGTTCACCAGCCCGATGCCGCGTCCCTCTTGCCGCATGTACACAAACACGCCCCGGCCGGATTCGCTGATGAGGCGCATGGCTTGTTTGAGCTGACTTCCACAGTCGCACCGGAGCGACGTAAACACGTCGCCGGTAAGGCATTCGGAATGCACACGCACGAGGACGTTGTCTTGATCGTCCACTTCTCCCTTAACAAGCGCGAGATGCTGCTGGTTGTCCACGTCGGTCTCGTAGACATAGAGGCGGAACTCGCCGTAGTCCGTAGGCAGCCGTGTCGACGCCACGCGCCTAACCAGTTTCTCGTGGCGGCGCCGGTACTCGATGATGTTCTCGATTGAACAGAGCTTTACGCCGTGTTGCTTGGCGAACTCTTTTAGTTGCGGCAGACGCGCCATCGTGCCGTTGGGGTTCATAATCTCACAGATCACGGCGGCCGGCGTGAGCCCGGCGAGTCGGCACAGATCCACGGAGCCTTCTGTCTGACCGGCGCGCACCAACACGCCGCCCTCGCGCGCGCGTAGCGGGAACACGTGACCGGGGCGCGCCAGGTCGCTGGCTTTCGTGTTGGGGTCAATGGCGACCTTGATCGTGCGTGCGCGGTCATGCGCGCTGATTCCCGTCGTGACTCCGGTAGCCGCCTCGATGGAAACCATGAAGGCCGTCGAGAACCGTGACGTGTTCTCAGTAGTCATCGGCGGCAACCGCAATTGCTCCACCCGCTCCGGTGTGAGGGCGAGGCAGATTAGGCCGCGCCCGTGGGTAGCCATGAAATTGACGGTTTCCGGCGTCACGAATTCCGCCGGTATCATGAGATCCCCTTCGTTCTCACGGCCTTCGTCATCCACGAGGATGACCATGCGTCCGTTGCGAAGTTCTTCGATGACCTCCGGGATGGAGGAGAAAGCGTTGTCCATTCTACGCAAAACCCTGTCGTTTTAACGTTTCCAAGGAGAGGCCGCCTGTGCTGCTTTTCAAGAAATGATAGACCTGTTTGCCTATCATGTCGGCTTCGAGGTTAACCGGGCTGCCTGGTTGTTTCGCTTGTAGCGTCGTATTTTCGAGCGTGGCCGGTATGATGGCCACGCCGAACGAGTCGCCCGTGGGATCCACCACGGTTAGGCTGATGCCATCCACCGCGACGGAACCCTTCGGCATAAGATACCGGGCGACATCGGAAGGCGCGCGGAATCTCCAGAACGAGAATTCGCCCTGGGGTTGAACATCAAGAACCTGGCCAACGCCATCTACATGGCCCTGCACGAAATGCCCGCCGAACCGTCCGCCGGCCTTCATGGCCCGTTCGAGATTGACCGCGTCGCCCGGCCGCAGGTCGCCAATGGTGGTGCGGCTGACGGTCTCCGGCGAAACCTGTACGACGAAGTCTTCCTCGTTCACTGCGACGGCGGTGAGGCAGGCCCCCTCGACCGACACACTGTCGCCAACAGCAAGATCCTCGAGCACCGTTTTCGCCATAATGGCCAGTTCATGGCCTGAGCGGCGCGAGACAGCGCCGACTTCTTCGATAATGCCCGTAAACATATTCAACCCTTCCGTACATACGCCTCGATGAGAATGTCCTCACCCACGGGATTGGCGCTCATTCGTTCAAGTTGCACGGCCTCGTCCATCCGTTCCACGCCCGCGCCCTCCACGGCGGTCACCGCTTCGCGCCCGCCGATGATTTTGGGTGCGATGAAGAACATGAGCTTATCGACGATGCGCGCTTCAAAGGCGGAGGCCAGCGTTGCGCCACCGCCTTCGATTAGAACCGATACAATCTCGCGCGCGGCCAACTCGCGCATAAGCTGGACCATATCAACGCCGCCGGGTCCCGGGGGAACCTCGATTACTGCGGCGCCGCCTTCAAAGGTTCGGCCCGCCGGGACCACTACCCATGTTGGCGCGGAACTGTCCAGGTGGAACACGCGGTGGGATGCGTCCAAATAGTCGTCGGCGTCCACCAGCACGCGCACGGGATCGTAACCGCCGCTTTCGGGAAGCCGGGCTGTCAAGCTCGGATTGTCGGTCATTACCGTGCGGCTGCCGACGAGGATAGCGTCTGTTTGGTCCCGAATTCTGTGAACGAACGCCCGCGATTCCTCGCCGGTGACCCACCGGGAATCGCCGGTGCGGGTCGCAATCTTACCGTCAAGAGTCATCGCGCACTTGGCGATCACGAATGGCGTCTTTTCGGTGATGTACTTGGCGTAGGCTTCGTTCAGCCGCCGCGCTTCGGATTCCAGCACACCGACATCCACCGCGATGCCCGCCTCACGCAACGCCGCCACCCCTTTGCCCGAAACCAGGGGATTAGGGTCTTCCATGGCGACGACGACCCGCGCGGGTCTCTCGGCTATGATCCGCTCCGTGCAAGGAGGCGTGCGGCCCGTGTGGTTGCACGGTTCCAGCGTCACATATAGGGTCGCGCCCGCCACGGGTTCACGAGCGGCGTCGATGGCCGCGATCTCGGCGTGAGGCGCGCCGGCCTTGGCGTGGTAGGCTTCGGCCAACACGCGCCCGTTCGAGACGGCCACGCACCCAACCATGGGATTTGGGCTGGTTCGGCCACGTGCGCGGGCCGCCAACTCGAGGGCCCGCCGCATATACTGTTCATCGGTGGTGCACATAAAAAGAGCCCCGTAAGGCAGGGGCCTCCGGGGCACACGGCATCCCGTGCCTTCTCCCATCCGGACTCTTACCGTCGGCTCCGGAATTGCGCCGGATCCTGCGCTGTTGAGCGCTCGCGGGCTTTCACCGCCGGTGGGGAGTTTCACCCCGCCCCGAAGGCACATCACTAACTATAATTACGTGATTATATTAGCAAAGCGGCCGAAGCCAGTCAATTGCCGTGTATTTCAAATCACTGAACCAGGGCAGCCCATCGAATGCGCAAAGCGGGCGGGTTGTTTGGGGTCAGCGCCTTATGGCGAAGTGTTTTGGCGCGTCCGAGAAGCGGTTACTGCATCGGGCTTCGTACGAATGAACGAAGAGTTTCTTCTTATGATGGCTGGAGTAATATACAACCCCACCCCCAGACGATGATCACGTTGGCTGTCGTTGCCTGAGCCGGTCGAGGCCGACCGCAGCGACGATGATCACGCCGATGAGGATGTTTTGCACGTAGTTCGGGATGCCCATGTGCATGCAGCCGTTGCGCAGCACCGCCATGATGAGCGCGCCGATGGTCGAGCCGAGCACGCTGCCCTGCCCGCCTGCAAGCGAGCCGCCCCCGATGACAACGGCGGCAATGATGTCGAGCTCCATGCCTATTGCCGCCGTGGGATCGCCGAGACCGAGATTGGCGTATTGCATAATTGATGACACGCCAATCAGCGCGCCGCACAGGGTGTAGATGTAGACGCGGTGCAGGCCGACGCGGATGCCGCACAGGCGGGCGGTGGCTTCGTTTGAGCCGATGGCGAACACGTATCGGCCGAACACGGTGAACTTCAATACGAGGGTGAGAAACACAAGCAGGCCGAGCATGACCCAGACGCCCGGCGCGACCGAGTACCACGCGCCGATGGTGGGCTCGATGACCATGAGATCCGTGAGCCAGTTGCGGGGCGTGTTGACCATGGACTGGCCCGCGAGGCCCAGCGCCGAGCCGCGGGCTACCTGCATCATGCCCAGCGTGACGATGAAAGGCACGATGCCGAAGGTGGAAATGATGATGCCGTTAATAAAGCCGCACAGCGCGCAGATGCCGATGCCCGCCAGCGCCGCCAGCAGCGGGATATACCAGATCATCTCTTCGCCGCCCATGCCGCGTAGCACCAGTGCAATAGCCACCGTTCCCAGCGCGATTTGCGATCCCGCGCTGAGGTCGATGCCCGCGCTAATGATGACCAGCGTCACGCCGAGCGCGCCAATACCGATGATGACCGCTTGCGTGAGGAAGGTCTTGGTGTTATAGACCGTGCTGAATCCCTCTCCCGCGAGGAAGAAGAAGATAATGTAGACGAAAACAAGCCCGATGAAGGGCGCGACAAGGCGGAAAGTGCGTTGTAGTTGTTTGTTCACGAGGATCCTCTAGATGACGAGCTTCAACCACGGAGTCACTGTTCACCGTGTTCTCCATGGCTACGTGATTTTCTTTTACGCGGCGCCGCTTTCGGTTCCCGAGGTCGCCACATGCATTACGGCATCCTCCGTCCATTCGGCTACGGGCCGGATGGCGCGCAGTTGGCCGCGATGCATGACGCCGAGGGTATCGCACACTCCCAGTAGTTCCGGCAAGTATGATGATACGAAAACCACGCCCTTGCCTTGCGCCGCCAGTTGACCGATGAGCCGGTAAATTTCGACTTTGCTGCCTACATCGATGCCGCGCGTGGGTTCATCGAGCAGTATAACGTCTGCGTCTTGCTCCAGCATGCGCGCCAATACTACTTTCTGCTGATTGCCCCCGGACAACTCGGCCAAGCGTTGCGCTGGACCCTGACAGCGGATATTCAAGGCGCTAATCCAATGGCGCACTCGTTCCCGCTCGAAACGTAGTCGCAACGGGCCGAAGCCGCGCCAGCGGGCGAAGCGAAGCAACGAAGAGAGCGTTGTATTCTCGGCTACATTCAAACCCGTGGCGAGGCCCTCGCCTTTGCGGTCCTCGCTCAGCAAGTCAAGGCCCCGCTGCAGGGCGCGCTCGGGCTTCATATGGCGGATGTCAAGTTGGGTAGCTTCAAGCTTGAGCGTTCCCGCGTGGGCCGACCGTAATCCAAACACGCTACGCAATATCTCCGAGCGGCCCGATCCGACCAGCCCCGCAATACCCAGAATTTCGCCGCGGCGCAATGTGAGCGAGACATTGCACGGAATCGGCTGCCCGCTCAAGTTCTCGACGCTCAAGAGCGGGTCGCCCGGCGTGTGAGGCGTTTGCGGGAACATCTCGTCGAGGTTGCGCCCGACCATCAGCCGAATAATGCCGGGTATCGTTGTTTCGCTCATTGGGCCAGCGCCCACGCTTTCGCCGTCGCGCAACACCGTATACCGGTCCGCGACTTCGTAGACTTCTTCGAGAAAGTGGCTGATATAGACGATAGAGATGCCCTCTTCCCGAAGATCGCGGATGACCTTAAACAGAACCTGCGCGTCTGCGTTAGACAGAGAGCTTGTAGGCTCGTCCATGATGATGATGCGTGCGTTGCGAAGCAGCGCCCGGGCTATCTCGACGACCTGTTGCGCGCCGACCGACAACGCGCCGACTCGCGCCGTAAGCGGAAGCTCCGCGTGGCCAAGCATGGCGAGCACGCGCCGCATCGCGTCGCGCGGCGAGCGCACGAGCCCAAGGGTGTGCTTCTCTTGCCCGAGGGTCAGGTTTTCCTCGACGGTGAGATGCGGCGCGAGCGTGAGTTCTTGGTAAATCATGGCGATGCCCAGCGCCAATCCAGCGGACGGTGTGTCGATACGCCGGCTTACTCCGTCGATGCGAATCTCGCCAGCGTCGGCGTGTTCGGCGCCGCTCAGAATCCTCATGAGCGTGCTCTTGCCCGCGCCGTTCTCGCCGATGAGCGCATGGACTTCGCCGCCACGCACATCCAGATCCACCTGGTGCAATGCGCGCGTGGGGCCGAACGATTTACAGACGCCGCGCAGTTCGAGGACCGCGCCGCCGTCTTGTTCAAGCGCAGAATCTCGCATGAGGCGGTTAGCGGTTCTCGGCGCCAACGAGTTCGGGCGCGATGAGTTCTTGAATCTCGGGGTCGTCGACATTGTCCGGCGTGACGATGTCCAGCCGGGTTGCGACGCTTTCCTCGACCTCACGGCCTTCCAGCACGTCAACGGCGGCAATAACGCCCTCGTAACCCATGCCGAACGGATCCTGGGAGACCAACCCGTGGATTTCTCCCTCGCGTAAACCTCGCAGCAAGCTCTCGTTGGTGTCGAAGCCCACGAAGAGAACCTCTCCTGCGTAGCCGCCGGTTTGCAAGGCGCGCAACATACCGAAGCTGCTGGACTCATTGGGGCAGAAGATGCCCTCGACCTCGGCGCCATAGCGGTTGAGCAATGTCTGTGACGCCTGGAACGCGGACTCTTGGGTCGCGCCGGCGTATTGGTTATAAGAAAGCAGTTCGATGTCCGGATAATTCTCGCGGATCTCGTCGAGGAAGCCTTGCTCGCGTTCGGCGGTGCTCGCGCTGCCTTCGCTGTAACGCAGCATCATCGCTTTACCCTCGCCTTCCATGAGATCGCCAAGCCGCCGTCCGCCGAGGCGTCCGCCCTCATAATTGTCGGTTGCAATGAAGCTGCGGTATTGGTCCGTCTGCAAACCGCTGTCGATGATGATGACCGGAATGCCGCGCCGCTCCGCCTCCTCGACGGGGCGAACCAGGGCGTTCTCATCTAACGGCGCGAGCACGATGGCGTCCACACCGCGGGCGATGAAGTTCTGCACCACGTCGATCTGCTGGCGCCGGTCGTCCTCACGTTCGCCGCTCATCCAAATGATGTTGACGTCCAGTTCGTCCGCGGCCTTCCGCGCGCCCGCATGGATGGCTCGCCAGAAATCATGGGTGCGGCCCTTGGGAATGACGGCGATCTGGTACTGAGCCTCCTCGCCCTCAGCCATCGCTTCGTCGATTTCGTCCGCCTGGCCATTGCCTTCGCAGCCGGTCAGGCTCGCCACGAGGATCAAAACAATGCCTAGTGTCGCAAGTTTCCATATCATGTGTCCGTTCTCCCAAACTTGTTTTCGAGGCGTTGAATAGTCCCGAATTACTGGATACCGTCCTTCAGTGCTCATGGTATACGAAGCGTCTCCCGGTGCGCATCAAAATTGCCATTACGCAATCGCCGGTAATCGACAACGCGCCAGCCGGAAAGAGATAAACCGGCTACCTGGCGCACGTTTTCACTGCAGTCACTCTTCGTGTTCTTCGACGACGTCGGAGACGTTGTTCGCTATGACAACATTACCCGCCGCGCGGTTATCGATACGTTCTTCGCCGCTGATCAGGTTCTCCGTGATAATCGCGCGTTCCACGCCTTCTTCCAAGGTTACCTGGGGCAGGTCACGGTGGAAAAGGGAACCGCGAAGCTGGAAACTGCCGCCTTTCACGAGGAACGCTTCTGTTGGGCCGTCGTGCTGGCCCCACGCCTCGAAGTTACAGTCGGTGAAGCCGACTGTTCCCGTCCCTTCAATGACGCCAATGCGGTGAGCCGGTCCCCAGAACGCACAGTTAGTGAAGCGGACCACGCCGCGATTTGTTTCCGTGACCCGGATCATCGTGGGCTCCTCGCCCATGAATGAGACGAACTTGCCGTTGGTGAAGAGCAGCCCCGCCGGTTGTGTCTGTTCGACCTTGACTGCTGTGTGGCAGCGGTCCGCGCCCACACCCAACAGATTCGCGTTCGTGGGACCATGCTGGGTCTCGATGAAGTGGTAGCCAATGTTGTAGCCGAAAGCGAAGGTGTTGTGGACGTAGTGCCAGTCGGACCGCCCGAAGATAAACGCGCGCGCGTTGTCCTCTTGCCACTGATACATCTCGGATTCAAAGGTCCACCACGGGTTCCAGTGCACGTTCTCGATGCGGCCTATGTCATAGATGGCGTCCACGTAGACGCCGATATGCAAGGGTTGGCCGTGGATATTGCGGATGAGCGCGCGCTGATTGTGCGACGCGTCGATGGCGTTGTAGGGGTTAAGCATTTCCACGTCAATGATCGCCGGATTGTTTTGCCGCATGGCGACCGTGTAGGGATACGGCGTTGGGGGGACCGTATCCGGGCATTGTTCGGGGTAGTAGATGCAGAAGCCCTGAAGCGTGGAATTATTGTTCAAGCGGATGAACGGGTCGCCGTCCTCGTCGCCCGCGCCGGTCCGCACAAGCAACGTGGACCCATATTGGGGGAGCTGGTCCGTATTGTCGCGGATGCCCGCATGAGCCGGCGCATAATGGTAGACGCCGCGCAACGTCACTTCGCGCGGCACGTTCAGGCTGCTCTCGAAACTGTACTCTCCCGTGGGAACCCATACCACGCCGCCGCCCGCGTCCTGGGCTGCGTCCAAGGCGTCTTGAAACGCCTCCGTGTTATCCGTCTCGCCGTCGGGCGCCGCGCCAAAATCCATGACGTTCCATACCGCGTCTTTCGGTATTTCAGGCGGTGTATCGGCGTAGGCCCAGAAGGGGATCACGAGGGCCGCCGCGAATGCGGCGCGCTTACAATGGCTCATCATAACCGTTTCGCTCCTTGTTGGTGTTGTTCGAGCATCGGCTTTTACCTGCGTCGGACGGATGCCGTGGGGAAAGGCTGACGCAGAGAACCACCAGTGTACCGAAGTTCGCCCGGGTTTTCACGGGTTTGTTTCAATACAAGCCGCGCCGGGAATCTGGGCGACTCCCGCGATTGATTGAGGGCGGGCAAACTGCGGGCCGCGCCGAATGGGCCGCTGAAGGGGAACGCGCAGGCCTTTGTTATCGACCTCGCGGATCGAGCCACATGTCCATGAATTCTTCTTCGGACAGCGCATCGTCGCACATATCTTCTTCGAGCAGTTCCGCGGCCTTGCCAATCATGGCGTCCTTCCCTTGTATCATTAGCGGGTCCAGGAACGATTCGTTTATGAGATCGTAGCCGATGACGGTTTGCCGGCCTGTAAGCCCCCCTGTGAAGGGGGATGTATCACCCCACCTGCGCACACGGCGGCATACACCGTTTTCCCGCCCAGCCCCGCATAAACGCGCCCAACCGCTCATTCCGGCTCACCACCCCCCGGAAATACTTATGCCGCTCCCCGAGCAACGCCGCCACCACCGCGCTAGGATACCGCCGCGACAACGCGTTCATGCGCG
>PUMX01000539.1 GCA_003552485.1 Candidatus Hydrogenedentota bacterium | reverse complement strand
GCCACTTAATGCCCCGTCATCCGCCTCGCGAAACGCACACCGGGACGCCTCGCCGTTACCAGGCAGACCTACGTGAAAATCGTCGTACGCGGGTTGTGTTTGGACCGTCGTCCACGCGCCGTCGCCCAGCCGGTTCCAAGGGTTGCGCCGTCCGGGCGCGCCGGTCTGAAAGATCATCTGCGCCTGATTGCGCGTGGAAGTACCCGGTAACTGAGGCCGGAAGAAACGCAGCAATCCGTCGCCGGCATCCACAAAGGCCAAGAAGCCGCCGCGGCCGGGAATAAGCCAATCGGCCTGGGGGAAGGCGGGCACGGGATTACAGCGGGGGGTTATGTGGCCATACCAGAACACAGTAATCGGATCCGCATGCGCGGGAACAGCAAGACTCATTACGAAGCCTGGCCCATCCTCAGGCAACACGATGGAATACGTCGCGACGTTATCCAGGCCCGGCGCGGCGAAATCGCCCGCCAAAGTCGTTGCTTCGGTCTGCTCGGGCTCACCCCCATACTCGGCCTGCCAGTAGGTGCGTTCGCCCAGGCGCACACCCCATTGCATGCCGTCAATTGCATCGGCATGGTCACCACGATGCGAGTCGATGGGCAGCTGCGGCTGTCCCGCCAGACCGGGCCACCGCACGTCCGTCACAACTCCGTGCGCATCGGCAAGGGCGGCCACGCGTCCGTTGGTCACGCCCGCTAAGAGTTCCGGATCGCGGATGACATCCTCCCACAAGCCGGCTGCGGCTACGGGAACCGTCAGGAGCGCAAGCGTAACGGTGAGCGCGCATATGCCTACGCCACGATTCATCAGCCATTGTCCTCCGGTTCAGGGGGCGCGGCGGTCAACTCGCCATCGATTTCGATTCGCTCATCGGCGATGGTTCCGGAAACCCGGCCATGACCAAGGGCGCCTAAGGCGTTAATGTACGGCAAGACATCAACCGAGACATCACCACGGTCCATTTCGCCCAGAAGCCCATATTCGGCCAAATCGGGCACGAAATCCTCTACGGCGTCCGCTATTGCCCGCCAATTCACGGTCATCAACAGGTCTCCGTCACGGGCGTCCCCCGCCACCGCCTTGAGCATCATTTCCGCCATCACCGGTTCGCGGGTAGTCACAAACCATTGATCATCATGACGGGCGAAACACAGGGACAGACGTTCACCAAGCACCGGCATCAGATCGCCGGTCACTGGTCCCCATTCGTAGGTAACCGTATATTCGTCCTCGAACAAGGCCCGCCACGGATGGGCGCGGCGCTCGCGCCGGTGACGCCGGAACATAAAGGCCAGTTCCGGATCCGGCACAGGGCCATCATGCTCGAATCCGGTGATCGCGACGCTCGCTTGGCTAAGCCCCGCATCCCAATCTTCCGGCAGTGGATCGAAATCCCAAGCCGTCCACAATCGCTGCGCCGCCACCTGCGTCAACTCGTAGACGCGTGATTGCTGATGGACACGGGGCAAAGCACGGTAGAAACCTACCAGAGAATCCCAGTTCCCAGCGTGGATCGCCAGAAGCGGGTCAACGGCGTCGAGGGTATCGGTATGCAGTGAGGCCGGGGCAAGGGGGGCGCCGGGACGCACCCATCCACTGAGAGGCAGCGGGTCCCGGGCGCCAAGACGCAATTCGCCGCCGCCATCCTGGCGCGCCCAGCGCAGGACGATTTCCTCTTCTCTAGCATCAGCTTGCCGGCCGGTCCAGTCCCCCTCTTCGAGCACGGCTCGAAGATACGCGGGATCTCGGGAAACCACTAACTGGCCGTCTTGCCAGGCATAATAGAAATCGCGATACTGACGGAGCCCATCTCCGACTGGGGCACTGACCACGCGGTGAAACGCGCTGGCCGCCCGCATGAGCAAGCCCGGGCGCACGCTGAGACCCACCGCGCCGTCGTAATAGCCCACGAGCAAGCCGTGCCCCATCCATGCGCTCCAGCGCACGGGCGTCGGGCGCATTCCGGTCGCATGATACGCGGCTAATTCGAACTGATGAAGGGGATGGTTCAGTTCGTCGGCCAATTCACGGTAGGCGCGATTGGTTTCAAAAGCGGTCCAGAAGCCAGGCAAGTCCGACGCCCATAAGGTCCATTCGGCGTCTTCGGGCGCAAGCGCAGGAGGCGGGCCGGCCTTCAACCGGGCGTCGGCATACGCCAGGACGATGATGAACACGGCGGCCGCAATAATCCCGCGCCACCCCTTGAGTCTAAACGACACTGGTTCCCATTGCTCCACCCGTTTCGCCCGTATGGGCCACCAACCCCTTAATTCAATTGGCTTGCCCTCAGCCAGCCTCTTGCCAGACGGTGTCCTTCTCCTGCGCGCGCTTTGCTTCGATTTCCTGCAACGTTTGGCGCATCTGCTCTTCGAGCTCCTGACGTTCGGGGCCTGAGGCGCCCGTCATCTGTTGCTCATATTTCAGGCGAGCTTGCGCTACCTCGGCATCGTATCGCGTGTCAATCTCCGCGATGCGTTCCCGCTGCTCGTCAGTTAGTTTTTTGGTCGGACCACTCTCGCGCTCCAGTTTTTCCAAGGCCCGTTCATACGCGCTCTTCATGTATTGAGATGCTCCTTACCACTCAGTATGGATTACCATATGCCGGCGCAGCAAAGTATTATTCATTCAACAACCACGCCCGACACGGTTCGTTCACAAATGGTTCCCCGGCCGCATTGGACAACCGCCTGCCGCGCACGCTCACATCCGAAATTCGTCGTCGAGTATGGACGCTATAAAACGTTCGATAGACACCGGGAAATAGCGGCTATTCGGGGTCACGATGACGCCCGTGGTGATGTCCTCGTACCGCTCGAGTTCGTCCAATACCTCGGCCAATACGCGCTGAGGCGATGCCGTCAAATGCCGCACGCTGATATGGTCGGACTTGCACTCGACTGGTTTTCCCCGGAATCCGAGAAACCCGAAGACCCGGCCAACCAGCGCCTGCTCCACATGCTCCTCGCCAAAAATATCCTCGTAACTGGAATCATGGTAAGACGGCCGTATCAGAAAACGGGGCGACACCTGAATGGTTCCGCGCACTTCAGTCGTTTCGTATCCGCTCTCAACGGCGTCTCCCAGGCAGACATAAGGCAGCGTATGGTATCCGCTGACGATACCATACGTGGGACGGCGCACAATGTCGGTGCGCCGGTATATGTCCTTGAAATCCGCGGAATCGCGCATGAAATCCTGCTCGGGTTGGTCTAAGCGGCGGTAACAGCGCCTGTCGCCGTCACCATCCAATCACCGTTATTCTAACGGAGGCTGGGAGGGAGGGGCAAACCCGGCGTTAACCGAGCGGGTGGGCTGCTCAGAAGAAGAACACTCCGGAGCGCTTTGGAATCTCTCGTTTTAAAACGACGGCAAGACGCTACCCGCTATCGCCGTTCGCCTGCTCAGATTCCGTCGATATGTGAGACACTTCCAGAACATCCACGGCGTCGCCGTCTCTGATATACCGATAGCGGAGTTGCACCATCGCGCCCTCGCGCAAGGTATCGCGCGTCAACGCGCCGGCTGGCGCGACAAATCGTCCGCCCTCCATGGGTTCCGGGCCGGGCCAATCCGTGATTTCAATCTCGATCTGATTTGATTCGTCCCGATACTCCAACACCCGGCCTTCGGCCGTCAATGCCTCATCAGTGTTGGACGTGGCATCGAGCAAGAGCTGGGACACCAGCAACAGAAAAGCGAAAAAAGCGATCCCCAAGAACAGCAACATCATAGGCGAGGAACGCTGCTGCGTCCGCGCCGTGGTCTGCCGCTGTTCCCACCGAAAACCTTTCGCCCGGTCCCGTGCGTTATCGCGCGTGAATTTGGTTGGCATGGAAGTCGCCTCTTACAAGCTCATTCCGATGATGCCCCTTTTCGGGCCGTTTTTCAAGGTGGGCAAGGGTCTGGTCGTATGAATGGCTAGCGGAGGCATGTCTCTCGCGAGGGGTGTGGCAGACCCAACCAACTACGGGAGGCGGGTGTTCCAATCGCAGGGCGCGGTTGTAAACAGCGTTCTGTAGCCGGCAACTCGGATGTGACCCCTTTATTCCGTCAATGCCCGAACGCACGCCGACGATTTTGATTGACAATTTCGAGGGGCTTGTGGGAACATTCCTCTAATTTACCCGCTCCCCTAAACTACGAATACTGATATGAACATTTTCCTTGTTGGGGGCGGCCGCGTCGGCTTCCATTTGGCCCGGCTGCTCAGCCTCGAAAAACATGACATTACGGTCATCGAGCGTGACCGCAGCATACTCGAGCAAATCGACTACGAACTCGATGTAAGCTCGGTGCGCGGTAACGCGGTTTCGGTGATTCTACTCAAAAGCAGCGGCGTGTCTGAGGCGGACTTGTTTATCTCCACCACTGGCGACGACGAGATCAACCTGCTAGCCGCCGCCACGGCGAAGGGACTCGGCGCAAAGCAAGTAGTGGCGCGGGCGGACGATCCGACGTATATTGAGTCGCGCATTCTCTACGAAGCCATCCTCAATATAGACTACATCCTGAGCCCGAACGCCTTGACGGCGCTCGAGATAGCGCGCTACATCGAACGTCCAGGTCTCGTAGCCGAGGAAGAGTTCGCCGGCGGCATGGTTCAGATGCGTCAGATTCAGATGACCAAATCGCCCACGCCGGGGGAGAAGGCGGTGCGCGACCTTGTACTGCCGCCGGATGTGCTGGTGGGCATGATCAGCCGGCGTGGCGATAGCTTCGTGCCACACGGCGACTCGTCTATCGAGCCCGGCGACTTGGTCACGTTCATCGGCAAAAAAGAGCCGTTAGATAACATCCACCGGCTGTTCCATGGCAAGGAGCCCAAGCCGGAAAAAGTCATTGTAATGGGCGGCGGCAGCATTGGGCTTCACCTGACGCAAGTCATCGAGAGCCGTTTTTCGTCGGTTAAACTCTTTGACCGCAACTTGCAGCACTGTAACACGCTCGCGTCGGAGTTAAAACGGGCCAAAGTAGTGTGCCGCGACGCGACCACACGCGTCGCGCTGGAACAGGAGCACGTCGCGGGCGCCGACGCGTTCGTAGCGACCACTGGCGACGACGAGCACAACATCATGGCCGGGATTCTCGCCAAAGAATTGGGGGCGAACCGGACTATCGCCGTGGTGCATCAACCCGATTTCGCCCCGCTGGTCGGCAAGCTAGGCATCGACCATGCCGTCACACCGCGGGCCAGTTTCGCCAACCGCATTCTTAAGCTAGTTCACCATGAGAAG
>PUMX01000394.1 GCA_003552485.1 Candidatus Hydrogenedentota bacterium | reverse complement strand
TTGAACCCGTATTCGTAGCGTTTTGTGCTAACGTCGAGAAGAACAGTCTGATTTGGTGATTTAGTAGGCATTAATGCCTCACGCTGGCTGCGACATACCGGGAAACCGTTCGAGCTGACTGGCCCTCACCAAGCTTCGTAGGGTTTTAAGGTCGGGGTTTTCGGCGTCTACAGAAGGGGATCATCCCCATAAGCCGCGGCTGGCTCACCTTGGCGCGGCATAACGGCGAAGCTCGGCTCGTATCGGCCAAGGAACTTGGATCGACGCGTTTCGTCAAATCGGCTTCTCGTCCCACAGAGATAACGGCCTACCGTGCGAAGAATAACACCTTTGCTCGGGGTTTGCGCCCTTGTAGTCCACGGCAGCGTCTGCTATTCTTCGCGGCGCTAGCCCCACCGACCTGGTACGGTAGCACGACAGCGGTATTCATTTGGTTTGGGGAAACCATCGTGTGTGCGCAGCGGTGTGCTTCGCGGTTCCGCCGCTACCCCAGCGGGTCTATGGATGAGCGCAATTGTGTTGGCGCCACGGGGGCTTCAGATCTTCATTCTGTTGCGACAGAAGAAAACTCGTCTACCGCTTTTCTTGCACAGCATTGGGGAGCACGGATATGCAATTGGCAACGATAGACTGGATTGTGGTGGCTTTGTCGCTCGCGGTTTGTTTCATACCCGCGTTCCTATTGGCGCGCCGCGCGGGCCGTAACACCGTCGAGTTCTTCGCTTCCGGCAGAGCGGCGCCGTGGTGGCTGGTTGGCATTTCGATGGTGGCCACCACCTTCAGCACCGACACGCCCAACCTCGTCACCGACATCGTTCGGCAGAATGGCGTGGCGGGCAATTGGGTATGGTGGGCGTTTCTATTGACGGGCATGCTGACGGTGTTTCTGTATTCCCGCTTGTGGCGCCGTTCACGCGTGCTGACGGATCTGGAATTCTACGAAGTTCGCTACGGTGGAAAAGCGGCGAGCATCGTACGCGGCTTCCGCGCAATTTATCTCGGGCTGTTCTTCAACTGCATTGTGATGGCGTCTGTCAACTTGGCGGTGGCCAAGATCGCGAACGTGGTCTTGGGCATGCCTATGTGGCAAACGCTCTTGATCTGCGGTGTAATCAACGTCGTGTTCGCCGCGACATCCGGGTTGTGGGGCGTCATGGTAATCGACTTAATCCAGTTTTTCATTGCCATGACCGGAGCGGTTGCGGTCGCTTACTATGCACTGCAACAACCGCAAGTCGGTGGTTTGGACGGCATGGTCGAACAGTTAAGCGCGGACAACGGAGCAGCGCTGCGCTTCTTCCCGGACTTCGGCAATTGGGATCTCGTGCTGTCTGTCTTGCTCATGCCCATCATCGTGCAATGGTGGAGCGTCTGGTATCCCGGCGCGGAGCCCGGCGGGGGCAGTTATGTTGCGCAGCGAATGTTGGCCTCCCGCAGCGAACGGGACGCCTTGGGGGGCACGCTGCTGTTCAACATCGCGCACTATGCGTTGCGGCCTTGGCCTTGGATACTTGTTGCGCTCTGTTCGCTGATTATCTTCCCTCAATTGTCCGACATCGAAGAGATGTTCCCGCATGTAGACCCCACGCTGGTTGGCCACGATATGGCGTATCCCGCGATGTTGCACGTTTTGCCCGCGGGCTTTCTGGGCTTGATGGCCGCGGGCCTGCTGGCCGCGTATGTTTCCACCATCAGCACCCATCTGAACTGGGGCACCAGCTACATCGTGCACGACTGCTACCGCCGGTTTATTCGCAGTGATGCGAGCGAGAAGCATTACGTATTCGCCGGCAGGTTGGTGACGGTGCTGCTGATGATCATTGCGTTCGGCGTAAGCTTGTTTATGGAGACTGCAAAGGCCAACTTCGATTTGATGCTCCAGGTTGGCGCGGGCACGGGGCTGATCTATCTGTTGCGATGGTTCTGGTGGCGCGTCAATGCTTGGTCGGAAATCGTAGCCATGGTGGTCTCCTTCTCCATCGCGGTGGGGTTCTTCTTCTTGAACCGACACATGCGCACCATAGATCCCGAGATGGTCTCCGCCGCATGGCTGGATTGGGCAGTGCTCCGCGAGATAACGAACCTTGACGGAACCCAGGGGTTGCACATTCCCAGTCACACCGTTCTGCTGATCACCATTTTCATAACCACGATCGCCTGGGTCACTGCAGCCTACCTCGCTCCGCAATCGGATCGCACCACGCTTATCCGTTTCTACGAGCGAGTGCGTCCCGCGGGCCCGGGATGGGAGCCGATCCGAAAGCAAGCGTCCGCAACCGGTAGCCCGGACAATTTGCCGCAGGCCATGTTGGCTTGGGTTGTGAGCTGTATGATGGTCTACGCCGCCCTCTTCGGCACGGGCAGTCTGCTCTACGGGAATTTGGGAACCGCCGCCGTCCTGGTGGCCGTATCTCTCGTCAGCCTCGCCGTGCTGATACCCCTGCTGCAATCCATGTGGCGCGGCAAGGATACGAGCGAACAAGAGGACACTGAAGAGACGTAATTCTACGTCCGTGCATTGGCCGTAACAGCGGGCCGGGGTTCAAAGCGCTAGGCGGTGCGCCTTGACCCCGGCTTACGTTAGAGTACGGAAAGCACGGCCACGCGGCTATTCCTTAAGGCCCTTGACGCTGTCAAGGCGCGGCACCGAGTACGTGCCCATGACCATTTGGTCGAGGATGCTTACGTCGGTGGCGTGCCGCCGCGCAGTCTCGAGGTCCACAATCTTGTTCTTGTAAAGCCGGTGCAGATACGTCTCGAAGAGGAAAGAGTGCGAGACCGTCTGCTGCATGCCGATGCGAATACCGTCGGTATGCCCTTCGACAATCGAGTCGTTGATGGCTTTCACGTCATTGAACATAAACTCGAGAGCAGGCACGCGTCCCCCACCGATACGGGGCAACAGACGTTGACAAATAACGCACGTCAGCGCGTCGCGCAGCTGGAGTTTTACAAGATCGCGTTCGACTGGATCGAAAAAGCTCACGATCCGGTTGACAACCTCGTACGCGGTGTTGGCGTGGAGCGTGCTGATTACCAGGTGGCCGGTGGCCGCCGCGTTAATGGCCGAGCGGATAGTGTCCGGATCGCGCATTTCGCCAATAACGATCACATCGGGGTCATGCCGCAACGCGCCGGTCACCGCCATGTTGAAGTCGGCCACGTCAACGCCTGTCATGCGTTGGGAAACAATGGCCTTCTTATTGACCTGCACATACTCGATGGGATTCTCGATGGTGAGAATGTGCAGCGTCCGGTTCTGGTTGATCCAGTCCACTAGAGCTGCCACCGTGGTGGACTTACCGCTGCCCGTCATGCCGGTAACCAGCAGCAGGCCATGATGCAAATCGCCCAATTGCTGCATCGACTCGGCGGGAATGTGCAGATCGTCAAAAGAGGGAATCGTTTCAGGCAGAAAGCGGAAGGTCACGTGCGGAGCGCCGCTTTTCAAGAACGCGGAAATGCGCGAATATCCCAGGCCGACTTGGTGGAAGTTAAAGCTGGTCTGCTGATCCTCCTTGAACTCATTCCAATGACGTTCATCGGCTACTTCCCGCAGCAAGCTCATGATTTGCGCCGATGAGAGCGCAGGCAAGATCTCTAGTCGCCGCGTTTCGCCGTCGATTCGAAACACCGGCAGTTCGCCCGGCGCCAGATGCACGTCACTGGCTTTGTATTCGACCAGCGCCTTGAATATGCGTTCGACGCTGAGGTGTTCAGTTTCATATTGATCGCCGGCGACGCGCCACACCTCCGGGACCTTGACCTGCTTGGCGAACTCGTCAGCGGCCTCGTCCTTACGTTCCTGCGGCCCCTTGAATGTCAGTGCAGTGGCGCCATCCTCCTCGGCTTTCTCACATACGTCCTCGTATTTGGACACTATGTCGTCAATGGCCTGCTTCGTAGCTTCGCCGGGCCGCCGGCACCGGAAAACCAAGGACACATAAGGGCCGTCGAAAGACTCGCGCTCCCCCACTAACTCGATGTTCCGGCCCCGCACAGTCACCTTGCGCGGCGCGCCCTGAGTCCGCTGCAGTTCGTTCGTAGCGATATCCAAGATAGTGCGAAAGTTGTCGCGGCGTCCTACTCCTAATACAATCTCCATCGCTTACTACTCCCTTCATGCGAAACGCGGAATGTTGCGCGCATAGCCTCGGTTTTCTGAATTGCCACGACCATGCCCAACGACGCCAGAAGCCATACTATACATCGTAGAGTAATTGAGCGCGCGAATCAAAAAGCTCTACAGTTTCACCATTTCCCCAATAAATACATAAGCGCATGCGTCAGGTTTCATGTCTTTACATTGGCTCGGGAGGCGGAAGACCGTACGAACGAGTGTACAATCCTTTTCCTTTAGTCGAACGTCATGGGCGCGGCTTGGTGGGACGCGATCAGCAATTGTCTTGCTTCGCCCGCGCAGAATATCGAACCCGTGACAAGCAATGGACAGTCGTGCGCCGCCATCCGCATACCGGTGGTCAACGCAGAAGGCAGCGACGCCTCCCATCGGTGAGAACGGCCTGCCGCCGCTTCGCGAAGCTGTTCAACGGGCAACGCCCGCGATCCAGTGAATTCGGTGAGAATCAGTTCGCGGGTGATTGGACTCAATGCGTCGATCATCGCAGCGGCATTCTTATCCGTCGACACCGCCAGCACTACGATACATGGCGGCAATTCTCCGGTCAGCCGCGCTGCGCCCGCGGCGTTGTGGGCCACATCGATATAGACCGGCGGATGCGCCAATACGCGTTCTAACCGGCACGGCCAACGGACCTTCTCGAGACCTTTGGTTACTGTAGTGGGCGTGAGGCCCGGAAACCGGGGCTGAAGACATTCGGCCAACGCCACGGCGGTCGCGGCGTTCTCGCCCTGATAGCCGCCAGCCAATCCCAAGCGGAGAGGCCCGACATGCCAAGAACCGGCCTGACAAGAAAACAAGCGGTGGGGATCGTCCATTGATGGGACAAATCGGCTAATCTCGTCATTTAAAACGGAAAGCTCAGCACTGGCCCTCGGCGCGACAACACGGTCCTCGACATTTTCGTGCGATGAAACACTTGCGCCATGATCCCGGGCCTTGTCATCGAGCCAGTAACGGAAATCCCTCTGGATCAACCGCACTGGCGCTCCAACAAGCGCGGCGCGTTCAAGTATGACCCGTTGCGCCTCGGGTTTCTCTTCCGAGACAACAGCGGGGACGCCGGGTTTGAGGATGCCAGCCTTCTCGAACGCGATC
>PUMX01000524.1 GCA_003552485.1 Candidatus Hydrogenedentota bacterium | reverse complement strand
GCCCGAATCGTTTACGACTTCCGGGCCGTGGCCGGGTACAGGGACAACGAGGCGGCCTCGGACGAGCCGCCGGCCGTCGAATTCGCGGGCGCATTGCCTTCCACCAGCGACGCGCCGCCACAGGCGGTAAGCATCGAGTCGGAATCGAACGAGGCCGTGAGCATTCATGTCGAGCACACGCCGCCCGGCGTGTTAGTTCTCGCGGATGCGTGGTATCCCGGTTGGCGCGCCGCAGTTAACGGGGAACGCGCGGCTGTGTTTCCTGTAGATGGCGTGTTCCGGGGCGTGCGGCTGCCAGAGGCCGGCGAGTACGACATCATCTTCTACTACGATCCGTTTTCCGTGCGGGCGGGGCTGATGGTGTCGGGGGTCTTTGCCCTGATTATCGTCATTGCGCTGTGGCGGTTATACCGGTCAGGCGGCGCCGCGTCCGTATAATCAGCGCGAACGCGCCGTCATGCCAAAAGGCTGGCGCGGCGCGTCAATTCTCGTGCTCGGCCGCCAGCCACTGATCATAGGCCGCCTGGATTTCCGCGGCGCCAAGATGCCCATCCCACAGCGCGACGCCATAGGTCAACAAAGGCTCCTCGCCCGCCGTTAGCTCGAAAGGCTCCTCGTGAACATACATCGTGGCGGAAAGATAGGCAAACGGATCGTCCATCTGGAACCACCAGGCCGGATGCCGGTAGTTGTTGGGATGGCAAAACATGGCGAAAGTGACCGGGGCTCCCTCCGCCTGAGACTGATAGGCCTGCCACGGCGCGCGCACCAGGTATTCACTGCCCCGGACATGCTCGGGCTCGCCTGACGGCGTCACAAAAGCGCCGTCTTCATCCATTTCCGCTAGGAACCGCGCGCCTAACCCGTGATAGTGTGCTCCGCTGATTTCTATAGCTTCGCGGCCCTCTCCCACAGTGAAGCTCGACCGCCATGTAAGCAGGGTGGGCTCGTCCTCATTCGCGGCGGTTCGTAACGCCAAGTCCCGCTCTTCCACAAGGATAGGAGCTTCATCATCAGGCGCCAGCCAGTGCAGGCGGTGGCCGAACCGGGCTGTAACGCGCTCTCCCCTCTGCGCCGCCGATTGGCGCACATGGCCCTGATTGACTTGTGCGCCGGGTTCATCGCGCTCCTCCCAGAAATTCACGTCATCGGCGCGCACCGCGAACATGAGGCCATGATGGTGCACATGGTCGGCGGGCGCGTCCCGCAGTAGATTGCGACCCGAGGGCGTCACCAGATAATCCACGTAACCCTTGTACGGATTTGGCGCGATACGGTAGCGGAACACCCGCTGTCCCTGGTGAAAAACAGTGAAGGATTCATCATTCTGTTCCACCCGCATGCTGTGGCGCTCAGGCGCATCCGCATAGCTCTGAACCGGCGTCCCAAGCGCGCAGGTCATGGAGATTGCGGCGCATACGAGTATCGGCTTGGTGAAGACGTGAATACGCACAGCGGTCTGGCCTCCTACCGTGATTGCATTGTCGTTTTTCCTTCCACCTGCACTGTGGCGTTCACTCTATTCCGGCGGGCGTTGGAGATCAACTTGGACCGGCTGA
This sequence comes from Candidatus Hydrogenedentota bacterium, assembly GCA_003552485.1. Classification (GTDB taxonomy): domain Bacteria; phylum Hydrogenedentota; class Hydrogenedentia; order Hydrogenedentales; family SLHB01; genus PUMX01. The sequence goes on along the minus strand of PUMX01000524.1, from coordinate 18,999 downwards.
GTTTGCCCGTCAGGTTTTCATTTTCGGCTGATCGTCGCGTATACTGTTAATTGCTGAACGAAGACGGACGACAGCGGTCCAGCGTCTACACCGGACGGAGCCAGCGCAATCTTGCCGGCGCAGTCGGGATTCTGCAGGTTGGCGTGTCGAGGCTCGATGTCGCCGTCAAGATTCAAAACATTACGCCCGCATGTGCCACAGGAGGGTCCGGCCCCCGTGGGAACGCGGGTTTGGGAGACTGGTCTTGAAACATGCATTTGGCCTCTTCGGCGTAACGCTGTTGCTATGGCTCACCACGGGGTGCGCCACAATGGGTGGGTTCCCTGAGGAACGCGCCATGATTGGGGCCAAAGACAAAGTGAGCCCCGCGCTGGTGCATATCCGCCCCGTCCGCGAGGTTTTTGCCGCGGGGCGCCGCGAAGAAATGCCGACGGTGGGCAGTGGCTTCATTATCAGTTCGGACGGCTATGTGGTGACGAACGAACATGTGGCCGGCGACAGCAGCATGGTGAAGTGCGTGCTCTACGACCGCACGGAGCTTGACGCGGAAGTGGTTGGCGGCGACCGGTTCACCGACATTGCGGTGCTCAAGTTGAAGACTGACCGCGACGACCTGCCTGTAGCCCGCTTTGGCGCGTCAGCCGATCTGCAGTCTGGCCAGACCGTCCTGGCGCTCGGAAGTCCGCATGGCTTGGCGCGCTCGGTGTCCATGGGCATCATCAGCGTGACCGACCGGCACCTGCCTGATCGCCCGGATATGGTGGCCCCTTACAACAACTTCATCCAGACGGACGCCGCCATTAATCCCGGCAATAGCGGCGGCCCGCTGATCAACTTGAAAGGCGAAGTGATCGGTGTGAACGCGCGCCGTTTGGGCGGCGCCGATAATGTCGGCTTCGCTATCCCTGGCGACACGGCGCGCGAAGTTGTCGAACAAATCATCGAGCATGGCGGCGTAAGCCGAAGTTGGCTGGGCCTCAACTTCCAACCCATGCGTAGCCGCACGGACGATCCCACGCGGGAGGGCGTCGTAATCGCCGACGTGGATCCCTTATCTCCGGCGAGTGAGGCCCGGTTGGCCACAGAAGACGGCGGTGATTCCGGTCAGGCCGTCCAGTTCTTGCCGGGCGACGTGCTGTTGGCCATCAACGGCGAGCCGGTGAACGCGCGCTTCGAAGAAGACCTGCCTGCGGTGCGGCAACGCATTGCGCGTTTGCCGGTAGGTACGGATGTTGTCGCGCGTATCCAACGCGGCGGCGAGGAATTTGAGTTTATCGCCACGACCAGCGAGTTGCGCGATCTGCGCGGCGCGCAGGTGGCGTTTCCCGAGTGGGGCTTTACCGGCATCGATATGACCCCGGAGTTGGCGCGCCGCGCTCAGCTTCCCGAACCGCAAGGGTTGCTCGTGTCGGGCGTACAGGTCGGCGGCATTGCGGATAACGCCGGGCTGCAACAGGCGGACATTATTCTGCGGATGGACGAAGAAACTATCGAGAACTTGGCCGATTTTCAGGAGAAATACCAGCAACGCCTTGAATCGGGGCAGCGGTTGATTCTGTTGGAAGTGCGGGACCGCGCCTTGTACCGTTACGTGCTCGTGCGGCAAGACGCCGCGCCTCCCGATGCGCCCGAAACCGACATTACCGCGCCGGGCATGCCGGAAGACGGCGTTCCCGGCATGCCCCCGGACAACGGCGGCCCTCCCATGCCGGAGGGTGGTCCGCCCCAGATTCCCGGCGATGGAGACTTGGACCGTGTGGAGTAGGTTCTGGCGCGTATTGATAGTGGCGGGCGTCGTGGTTGTGCAAACGGCCCACGCTCAACAAGCCGTGTTTCCGGCTTCCATGGTCGAGCGTTTGCATGAGGAGCTGACGCCCGCCCTTGGTCTGGTCTCGTATTCCTATCAAGTCACGAATCCGGCGACGGGGCAGGTAACGAGTAACAGTTCGTTCGCCGTAGGCTTAGTCGTATCCGAGGAAGGCCTTATCATGGCTCGGGGCCATATGGCCATGGAGAACGTCGAGCCCTATAACATTCGGGTTAAGCTTGGCGATGGCGAGAATGAACGCCTCTACGATGCCGAGTTGCTGCGCAAGCCCGACGACGTGAACGTGGTGTTTCTTGAGCTTGAGCCTGACAGCCCCCTGCCGCAGGTCAGCTTCGCCGAGACGGAAAACCTCCAAATCGGCGATGAGTTGCTGGTCTTTGGTTTGATGGGGCAGTCCTTCGACAACGCCCCTGCCGTAAGTGTGCGCCGCATAGGCGCCATACTGGAGAAGCCTCGTCAGACCTATGTGCTCGATGACCCGTTGCCCGTGGGCTACATTGGCGGCCCGGTGGTGAGCCGCGATGGCGGCGTGGTGGGCGTGGTGGGCTACGACCTGTCACCGGCTGAAGGCGGTGACCTCTACGTGCGCAGTGGACACCCCCTCGTCTATCAGTCGAGCCTGTTTCAGACCTACGTGGATGATCCGCACCAGGAAGTTCCGGAGGATGCGCGCCCGGACGCCTGGCTGGGCGTGTTCACACAACCTCTGACGGACGATTTGGCGGAGTATTGGGATCTTCCCCGGAATGGCGGCATCGTGGTAAGCACAATCCTGCCGGGATCGCCCGCGCAACAGGCGGATTTGCAACGCGGCGATGTTATTGTGTCGTTCAACGAGATTCCCGTTCGCATTCGGCAGGATCGCGAAGTGCTGGGCTTCACCAAACTGGTGCGTGAGACGCCGACGGGCGAAGCCACGCCGGTGCGTATCCTGCGCGACGGCGAGCCCAAGGATTTGACGGTGACCCTCATTGAGCGGCCCCGGACCGCCCGCGACGCCGAAGAATACGAGGATGAGACGTTTGGTCTCACCGTTCAAGAAATCACGACGGACATGCGTGTCGTGCTCAATCTGCCGCAAGACGTGCAGGGAGTGATTGTGCGGCGCGTGCGTTCAGGTAGTTGGGCTCAGCTTGCCCGGATCGGCCCTGGCGTAATCATCAAAAGCTTCGGCGAGCGGCCCATTGCGAACCTTGACGACTTTCGCGAAGCCGTGGCGCAGGTTAAGGAGGAACAGCCCAGCGAAGTGGTGGTGTTTGGACGCGTCGGGCAGATGACGGGATTCTTCCGGATTGAACCGCGATGGTAATGACTACGACAAAGATAACGCGGGTTTTGCTGGCGGCCGCAATATGCGCCGCCGTGGCGGGGTGCGGCGAAGAGGAGGACCTGTTCGATCGCGCCGAATACCTTATGCTTGAAGCGCGTTGGAATGAAGCAACGCCGGTTTTGCGGCAGTACCTTCGCGAGAATCCCGGCGATCCCGGCGCGCATTTTTATCTGGGTCGGGCATATCTGCTTAGCGGGCTCCCCCTGTTGCTGCACGCCGAAGGGGAATTGAAAACGGCCCGGCACTTGTTTGAGGGGCAGGGTGGCGAGAGTCCCATCGAACGTTTTTCGGACACCTACTTCGAGCTGATATGCCACCTTGAATTGGCCAAAGTCTACATGCGGATAATCGTGCAACTTATTGACCAACCGTACAATGACCATTTCACGAGGACGGCGCTGGAGCGCATCGAACGAGAACTGGAAGCCGCCCGACGTATTGATCCGGATTCGCCCGATGTCGAAATGCTCGCGGATTTTGTTGACGAAGTGCGCGAAACCTTGGATATCGAGGACAGGCCGGATCCCGATTTGCCGCGGCAGCCGGAGCCGCTTCAACCGCCGCGCGAACGTATACCCGATCCAGAGGACCGTCAGAGGCCGCCGGGACCTTCGCCCCGGAGGGATCCACTGACCGTCTAAGCTTGGCGCAAGAGAATTGTTGGGCAAGCAGACGCCTTCGTTGTGGATCTGTGAGAGGACTGTAAGCGGAGTACATCGACGCCCAGCATGTGCAAACGCCAGGAAACACGCAACGCAATCATGCCAAACACATTCCCAAAGGCGATTCCCTTCGCGGTTATCGGTGCGGGGCTTTGTCTGGCCGCCCTGGTGATTGCTTATCTGTACGCGAATTACCGCAGCGATGTGGCCAAGCATCGCGAGACTGCGATCATCCGGGCCGAAACCGTGCTGGACGGCTTGGGCGCAGGAATGCGCGCTCAGGGGCGCATGGGACAGCACCGGCCTGATCGGTTACTCGCTATTCTCCAAGAACTGGCGCAGGCGCCGGATATTCTCGCGCTGGAGTTACGATTGGAGGATGGCGATGCGATCACGGTCAATGATCACGAGGACGGCGTGCCGAATGTCGAGCCCGGCGCAATACTAGAGGGTCCCGGCTGGCTGGCAGCGGCCGCACGCACCTCGATGCGCCACTTCCCACGCGATGTGGACCCGGATGACAGGCCCGGCCGGGGCATGGGGGGTGGCCGGGGGCTCGGTCAGGATGCGTATCGCGGCACGCATGAGTTGGCCGTGGTGATTGATACCACGAACATGCGCGACGCCATCGCGCGGGAACGCGCGCAGTTCGGGGTAAGCGTCGGGTTAACGCTAGTTGCCATCGGTCTGGGCGCCGGCGTGATCGCCGCGCGGGCGCGGCAAAAGCAAATGGAAACCCAGTTGCTGGTGGCTGCGGAACAGGCGCGTCAACACGAGCGCCTGGCTCAATTGGGGGCGGGCCTCGCTCACGAAACAAAGAATCCGCTGGGTGTCGTTCGCGGCCTTGCGCAGTCCATTACGGAAATCGCAGAGGATAACGCCAAGACCCGCGAGATGGCCGCCTCGATAGTTGATGAGGCGGACCGGACCGTGGGGCAGATCAATTTCTTTCTCACACTCGCCCGGCCCCAAGAAGCCCAGCCCAAGCCGCTGAATCTCGACGAGTTCTTCGAGCAGTTGATGCCGTTGCTGGAGACCGAAACCGCGGGCACAAATGTGCGGCTACACTATGAACCCTGCGACCTGACCGTCGAGGCCGACGAGAACCTGCTGCGCCGGGCCATGTTGAATCTCGTCGCCAATGCGGTGCGCGCCTGCGGCGACGAAGGCAACGTGCACATTAGGGTGCTGCACGAAGATGGGGGCGCAACCCTTTCGGTCAGCGATGACGGCGAGGGCATCCCGCCGGAGGATGTGCCGCGCGTCAAAGAGCCGTACTTCTCCCGCTCGGCCGACGGCTCGGGCTTGGGATTGCCGATTGTCGACCAGATTGCCCGCTCGCATGGCTGGGAAATGCGCATTGATTCGGTTCCCGGCGAAGGCACGAGCGTCTACCTTGAAGGAATGCGCCGCATAGAATGACTGCCGCAGACAAGCCCAGCATAGCGGTCGTTGACGATGATCCCGGCCAGCGCGCCTTGTTGCAGAACGCGCTGCAACGCGCCGGCTACAACGTGATCCTGTGTGAAGACGGAGAAAGCGCTTTGGCCTCGGCTGGCGATGCGGCGTTGATGGTGCTGGATGTGCGGATGCCGGGCATGTCCGGCATCGAGGTTCTCGAAAAGCTGAAGCAAGACTACCCCCGCCTGCCCGTCATCTTACTGACCGCATTCATCGATGTGCGCGACGCCGTCCACGCGATCAAGAACGGCGCCTTGGACTACCTCGAAAAACCCGTGGACCTGGATGAACTCATCGCCGCCGTCGACGACGGTCTCGGGCGCTCTGGCCGCAAAGTCGCCGAAGAGGATGCGCCTGCGCTGCCGGAGCACGTGATCGCTGAGAGCGCCGCCATGCGCCGCGTATTCGAGGAGGCCGGCCGTGTGGCCCCTACGGACGCGAGCGTGCTCGTGCAGGGCGAGAGCGGATCAGGCAAAGAGGTTGTCGTCGATTATATTCACCGGCGCAGCGGCCGCGCTGAGCAAGCGCTGGTTCGTGTCGACTGCGGCGCATTACCCGAAACGCTCATCGAAAGCGAGCTGTTCGGTCACGAGAAGGGCGCGTTTACCGGCGCCGAGAGCAGCCGGCGGGGCCGGTTCGAGGAAGCCAACGGCGGCACGCTGTTTCTCGACGAGGTCGGCGAGCTGGCGCTCTCGTTGCAGCCGAAACTGCTGGGCGTGCTCGAGACCGGCAAGTTCCGCCGCGTGGGCGGCACACGGCAGCTTACGACAGACGTGCGAGTCGTGGCCGCCACCAACCGAAACCTCGAGGAAGCGGTGCGCGAGGATGAGTTCCGCGAGGATCTTTACTACCGGCTCAACGTGTTCACCATCAGCGTGCCGGCGCTCAGGGAACGGCGCGACGATATTCTGCCTCTGGCGGAACGGTTTCTCGACGGCGCCAAGAAACGCTTGACCCCGGCTACGGAGCGCCTGCTTATGGCCTACGACTGGCCCGGCAATGTGCGCGAGTTGCGTAATGTCATGGCCCGCGCGGCTATCATGGCCAGCGGCAACACGATACTACCCAGCGATCTGCCCCCCGCCCTCCAGCATGCTGAGAGTAAGAAGAGCGAAGAGACCGGGTCTGTCCTCGTTGGGGATATGGAGACGATCCAACGGCGCGCCATCCTCGAAGCGCTCGAGAAGACGGACGGCAACAAGACGCGCGCCGCGGAACTGCTCGGCATTAGCCGGCGCAACCTCATCTACAAGCTGCGCGACTACGGGTTGTAATTCCTCGAACCCGCCTAATGAACAGGCGGCGGCCGGATGCAGCGCTTGGTGATTCCTTTTTGCAGCGCGATCCGCGCTGTGCGACGTTCCAGCGCCGGAATAATGCGCATGGTGGCTTGTTTTGGTGAGAGGTTATGGGGATTTGGCTGGAATGCGCGGTGAAAGCAACGCGGCGTAAGCGGCTTCCATACGTGGACTGATGCGCTATGCTGAACCAGAGCTTGCGGCGCGTATGCGCGGAAATCCTGGCAGTTGCATTGGAGTAAGGAAATACCCTGGCAGTTGCATTGGAGTAAGGAAATACCGTAGTATTTGCCGCCGTAAGCTTCATTTCCCTCCCGGCGGCCCCTTTTGCCGCCTACGCCGTTTTTTGATGAAGGGCCAGCAAGATGTCAGCGCCAGGGTGGGCGCGGCGCTCACCATGTTCGGGTGTCCCTCGTTGCGCCCTCCGGGTAGTGGAGAACCAGGAAAGGCTGTAGCATGATTAGTGAAGGACTGGCCCTTATGGCCGTGGGAATGACGGGTGTATTCAGCTTTCTGCTGTTGCTCCTCCTACTAATGCAGGGCATCGCCCTGTTTTTCCAACGGTTCGCCCACCTATTTCCAGAGGAAGAGTCCGCGCCGCAACCCCGGGAACACCGTAGTGATGCCCATGTTCGCCTCGCTGTGGCGATAGCCGCCGCGAAGGCTTATCAGCAGAAACACAAGGAATAGCCGCCTTATGGCCAAGAAAATCGTAAAAGTAATGAATACCGCGTTCCGGGACGGTTTCCAGTCCGTCTACGGCGCCCGTGTGTTTACCCAAGATTTCCTGCCCGCCGTCGAGGCGTGCCGGGAGGCCGGAATCACGCACTTCGAAGCGGGAGGCGGCGCCCGGTTTCAGTCGCTTTACCTCTACTCGAATGAAGACGCATTCGACATGATGGACGCGTTCCGCGAAGCAGCGGGCCCCGAGGCCAATCTGCAGACGCTGGCGCGTGGCATCAACGTCGTGGGTCTCGAATCGCAGAGTAGCGATATCATTGAACTGCACGCGAAGCTGTTCAAGAAGCATGGCATGACGACCATTCGCAACTTCGACGCGCTTAACGATGTAAACAACCTGGTTTACAGCGGGCAATGCATCGTGGATGCGGGGCTTAATCATGAGGTTGTGGTTACGCTGATGGAGCTGCCGCCGGGTTGCGAAGGCGCGCACACGCCCGAGTTTTACATGGGCACGTTGCGCGAAATCCTCGACGCGGAGATCCCTTATCACAGCGTGTGCTTCAAGGACGCCTCGGGCACGGCGGTGCCCTCCAAGGTGTACGAGACCATCCGGCAAGCGCGCCAGATGCTGCCGGAAGGCACGCATATTCGCTTCCATACCCATGAGACGGCGGGGGTCTCGGTATCGGCCTACCGCGCGGCGCTCGATGCGGGCGCCGATGGTATCGACCTATCGATGGCGCCCGTATCCGGCGGCACGTGCCAGCCGGACATTGTCATCATGTGGCACGCGTTGCGCGGCACGGATTACGCCTTGGATTGTGACGTCGAGAAAGTTCGCGAGGCGGAGTTGGTGTTCCGCGATTGCATGAAGGATTACTACACACCGCCGGAGGCCCTGGCGGTCGAGCCCATGATTCCTTGGGCGCCCATGCCCGGGGGCGCGTTGACGGCGAATACGCAGATGATGCGCGACAATAATGTGCTTGACAAGTACAGCGAAGTTATCGCCGCCATGGAAGAAGTTGTGCGGCGCGGCGGGTTTGGCACGTCGGTGACGCCGGTGTCGCAGTTCTATTTCCAGCAGGCGTTTAACAACGTCGTATTCGGCCCATGGGAACAGATTGCGCAAGGCTACGGGCTCATGGTTCTTGGCTACTACGGGAAGACGCCGGTCGAGCCCGACGAAGAGATCGTGCGGATAGCGGCCGAAAAGCTGGGGCGCGAACCGACGACCGAAAGCCCGTTGAAACTTAACGACGCCGATCCCGACAAAGGCATTGACGCGGCCCGCAAGGCCTTGGAAGAGGCGGGCCTGCCTATCAGCGACGAGAACATATTCATTGCAGCCACGTGCAAAGAAAAGGGCATCGCCTTCCTAAAGGGCGAAGCGAAGACGAACGTTCGGAAGATTGAGAAAGAGGCGCCTAAGCCAGCCGGCGGCGATGCGTATACGGTCACCGTCGACGGACAACGCTACAGCGTCATCTTGGAAGGCGATAAAGCAACGGTGAATGGCGCCCGGTATAACGTGGCGGTTGAGGAAGGCGTTGCCGAAGGCGCAGCGCAGGGCGCGGCGGCCACGACCGGCGGCGGGCAGGCGGTGGATACGGCCCAGGCCGAAGCGGTGGCGGCCCGTATGCCCGGCATCGTGATTCGCATTTACGTAGAGGCCGGCGATGCCGTCTCGGAAGGCGATAAACTGCTTGTGCTCGAAGCTATGAAGATGGAAGTGGATGTGGTCGCGCCTCGGGATTGCACAGTAGCGTCCGTGGCGGTGAACACGGGCGACCAAGTCGAGGCGGGCCAGACGCTCGTGCAGATCACGTAACCATTTTGGGGACTTAAGCTTGAATACGTTTGTCGAACTCTGGCAGTCCACGGGCATATACAACATGACCGGTGGGCATGCCATCATGACCGTGGTCGGCATTTTGCTGATCTATCTTGCAATTGCGAAGAAGTTCGAGCCGCTTCTGCTGATTCCCATTGGATTCGGCGGTATTCTGGCCAATGTGCCCGTCGCCGGCATTTCGGGACCCGAGGGGTTCCTGGGCATGATCTACATGGTCGGGGTGGCTACGGGCGTATTCCCTCTGTTGATCTTTATCGGCGTTGGGGCCATGACCGATTTCGGGCCGCTGCTGGCCAATCCCAAGACGGCCCTTTTGGGGGCGGCCGCGCAGTTTGGCATTTTCGCCACGGTTATCGGCGCGCTCATGTTAACCGCCATCGTGCCGGGAGTTGAGTTTTCCCTGCGCGACGCCGCGGCTGTCGGCATCATCGGAGGGGCGGACGGACCAACAGCGATCTTCATCGCATCGCGCCTGTCGCCGGACTTGCTCGGCGCCATCGCTGTGGCGGCATACTCCTATATGGCGCTGGTCCCCTTGATTCAACCGCCTATCATGCGCCTGCTCACGTCTCCGCAAGAACGTAAGATTGAAATGAAGCAACTCCGGCCCGTCTCGCGTTATGAGCGCATCGTGTTCCCGATTTCAGCTATTCTGCTGTGCGCGCTCATGCTGCCGGACGCAACCCCGTTGGTGGGCGCATTCATGTTCGGCAACCTCGTGCGCGAGTGCGGCGTGGTCGAGCGGCTGCATAAGTGCTCGCAAAACGAACTCATCAACATCGTGACGATTCTGCTCGGCCTCACCGTGGGCTCCCGGTTGGAGGCGAGCCTGTTCCTGCGCCTCGAAACCATTGGCATACTGTTGCTCGGCTTGGTGGCGTTTGCGATCGGCACGGCGGCGGGCGTCATTCTCGCGAAGATTCTCAACGCGTTAACCAAAGAACACATCAATCCGCTGATCGGGGCGGCAGGCGTTTCGGCGGTGCCCATGGCGGCGCGTGTGGTGAACCGGGTGGGTCTCGAAGAGAACCCCCACAACTACATGCTTATGCACGCCATGGGGCCGAACGTGGCCGGCGTCATTGGCTCGGCTGTGGCGGCGGGCGTGTTCCTTACGATTACCTGAGCAAGATCCTCAGCGATAGACGGATCAGGGCAGTTTTTCCAGCAACCGCTCCGTGATTTCGGGATGCTCGCTGGCGATGTTCATCGTCTCGCCTGGATCATTGTTATGGTCGTACAGCTCGATCTGCACGATCGTGTCAGGGTCGTCCTGCGGCGTCCATCGCACCAGACGATAGCGGTCGGTGCGCACGGTCATGCCCTCGTTGCCGCCGGTGCGCCACATGCCCAACGCGGGGTCCTCGTGCGATGCGCCGGGGTCGTGGAGAAGCGGCGCAAAACTCGAGCCCTCCAAATGCTGCGGCGCCGGGATGCCGCAGAGCTCGGCCAGCGTCGGGTAGATATCCACCGACGCCGTAACACGGTTCGTGGTCACGCCCGGCTCCGCCATCTCGGGCGTTCGCATGAGAAACGCCGCGCGAAGCGACTCCTCGTGCAGCGTGTGTTTGCCCCACATGCCATGCTCGCCGAGGTGGAATCCGTGGTCGCCCCAGATTACGACGATGGTGTTGTCCCGTAAGCCGAGATCGTCCACGGCTTCGAGTACGCGACCCACCTGCTGGTCCACATAGCTTACGGCCGCGCGATAGCCATGGATAAGCCGGCGCGCGTGATCATCGTCCTCGTTGGGGTCCCGGCCTTCATGGTCGTAGTTGCCGAACATCTCCCCGCCCGCCCGCAGGCTGATGTCTCCGTCCACGTTGGCGGGAGCTTCCCGGTGCTCCGGCAATTCGATAGCGTCGCGGTCATAGCGATCCCAGTATGATTGGGGCGAAGCGAATGGCAGGTGCGGTTTATAGAAGCCAGCTGCCAGAAAAAACGGTTCCTCCTGCTGCGCCACCCGTTCGAGATGCCCGATGGCCGCGTCCGCGATGAGCCCGTCAGGATAACCATGGTCATCGACGTCGGCCGCCTCGACGGGCGGCGTTTCCCCGCGCGTGCGCGTCTTGCCCCCTGCGTAGGCGAAGAACGCGCTCCAGGCGTCATTCCATATACCAGCCGGCGTGTCTAAGACATCCCAGCCCGGCGTTTGGGGCGGATTATCCTCGCGGTTTTCGCGTACGTCCTGGCCGCCCCGGCGGCCGTCGGGCGTGTGCGTCACCTTCCCAATCAGCGTCGTGTGATAGCCATGCGCGCGGAAGTGCTCGGACATGGACTGAGGCGCGACACTCTCTTCATAGAGATCGAAGGCGGCGTTGCGAAAAGAGACGGGGTGCTCGCGCACCGGATGGCGACCGGTAAGCAGCGCGTACCGTGACGGACCACAGCTGGGCGCCTGCACGTAGTGGCGTTGGAAAAGGCGGCCCTCTTCCGCGAAGCGATCCATGTGCGGCGTCACCATGTAGTTGCGGCCGTAAGCGCCAAGTTCTGGCCGAAGATCGTCCACACAGATAAAGAGTACGTTGGGGCGTTGCTGGTTGGCGGCGGCGCGGGTGTTAAGAGGCAACGCATTGCCGAGCGCCCAGGCTCCAAAGGCCGCCGCGCCCCCACGCCACAGGAATTCCCGCCGCGTCACGCGGCCCGTTGTTGACCCTCCGTCAGCCGTTGCAGTCTGCCGCATTTGATTCGCGCCTCCTCTTGTGGCTGCAATGCCCGCTGAGCTTCTTGCCTTCGCAGGCCTGTTATCCCTCGTAGCGGGGGAAATCATCGTGCGTGCGCGTGATGTAGTCATCAAGCATGCGCCGGTGTTCGTCGAGCACGTCCCGTGCATTCGTGTCCAACGTCAGATCGCGTATTTCGCCGGGGTCCAGGGCCATATCGAACAGTTGTTCGGCGGGTTCGCCTTCGTTATAGCGGATGTACTTATAGCGTTCCGACCGCACCATCCGCCCGTTCACCTCAGTGGGACTGCCAAACCCGCTGTGGTGGTTGTTTTCCACGACGATGTATTCATGACTGGGGGCGTCCTCTTCGCCGCGCGCAAACGGCGCCATGCTCAGACCGCGCAACCCTTCCGGCCTTTCGATACCCGCGAAGTCGAACAGCGTGGGGAATAGATCGGTTCCCAGATTGACCAGCCGCCGCGTATTCCTCGCGCCGGGTTGTGTGTGGCCTTTCCAGCTCACAATGAAGGGGATTCGCGAGATTTCGTCGTAGAAGATCGTCTTCTGATTCCAGCGGTGCGAGCCGATGCCGTCGCCGTGATCACTGGCGAAGACAATGACCGTATCTTCTTCTTGACCGGTCTCCCGCAGTACGCCGAGCACTTCACCGATATACGAATCCACGAGTTCCGTCATCCGGTAATAGCCCCAAAGATACTGGCGCCAACGTCCATCCGTGATGTCCCAATCCCGCGTCGGGTACGCGTGCGCCATGTTCTCGTCGGCCTGATGCTCGCGGATCACAGGCGGCTCGCCCTCGGGGATGACATTGTTTGGACGGAACGGCGGACAATCCTCGGGCGGCGGCGGCTCACCGACGTCGCCGTTGGGCAAGTCGTCTTCGATACCGCTATGGATGCGCGCCCATTCACAGATGTCGTGGGGATTCACGAACGAAGCAATGAGAAAGAACGGTTCTTCCCGCTCCTTTCGCAAGAACTCGGCGCACGCGTCGGGGATGTCGAAATCAACGCGATTGTTGCGCACGGCGGCGAGGTAATTGAAGCCGCTCCAATCCGTGTCTTCGATAGGGCGCGGCAGATGCCACTTGCCCACGTGACCCGTGTCGTACCCATGATCGCGGAACACCTTGGCCAAGCACGGTTCGGTTAGGTCGACGTGTTCTTCGCGCAAATTGGTGATCACTTTGTTCTCATGAGGAATCGTTCCCGTCATATAGCTTGTGCGCGCGGGCACGCAGATGGGATTTGGCGTGTACGCCGCTTCAAACAGAACGCCGTTACGGGCCAGACTGTCCATCGCCGGCGTGTCGAGCCATGGATTGCCAGCGCAACTCATTGCGCCCGCCCATTGCTGGTCGGTGGTGATGACGAGAATATTCGGCCGCCTATTGCCGCGCGTGCCGCGCTCCGCCGATTCGGCGGTAACAGTCCCCGCCGCCAGGCTAGCGGCGGCTGCCGTGGAAGCAAGAAACGTGCGCCGGTTCATGCGCCCCGGCTGTATTCCATTTTCTATCTGCTCGCTCATGGTTGCACCCCCGTTGGTGATGTTTGGCTCCAACGAGAATTCTCCACAACGCGGCTGCCTTAAGCAAGAAAGGGGCGTGGAGTCGAGACTGGGGAGAACGGGGAAAAGGTTTCAGCACCGGTGGCCAAGCGATGCGGCGTTGGATTATGGGCGGCAAGCCGCCCGCGTGTGAGTGCATCGGCAAGCCGATGCACTCCATATACGGCGTTAACTCTCCACCGGGCGGATATCTTTCAACATGAGCTGGATGGTGCAATCGCCTTTCCATTCATCGAATCGGGGCGCGTAAGCGATATCGATGAGCCCGCCATTAGCCAACAAGGGCAGTTGATGCGCCATGTTGAACCCAATAGCGGGAATGAGACGGTCGTCATGGCGGAACGCGGCTTTCATGTGGCCATTGCGCAGTTCGCGCGGGCTGTTTGGCGCGGTCTCGACGCCAAAGGTGCAAAAGACCGGCGCGGGGTTGCCTGCTCCGTAGGGTTCCAAGCGGGCGAGCTGTTCGAGCAGCGTACTGTCGATCTGGCTGAACGAAGCGACAGCGTCTATCTTTAACGGGGGAACCAGGTGTGCGGTCCCCAGGCGATCAGCGGCCGTCTTCTCGAATGATGCGCGAAATGCGTCAAGCCGATGGGCTTCGATGGTCATGCCGGCCGCTTGGTGATGGCCTCCAAACCTCACGAGATGCTCCTCGCAGTTTTGCAACGCATTGGCGATGTCAAAATCGGCGATGCTGCGGGCCGACCCGCGGCCGGCGCCGTCTTCTCCCAGCGCCACGAGCACCACCGGCCGGAAATACTTGCGCTGAACGCGCGACGCCACGATGCCAATCACACCGGGATGCCAATCGCGCCGGGCCATAACGATCGTCCGTTGATTGGGGTGAAAACTCTCGCTGAGTTCCGCCTGAATCTCATCAAAAATCGCTTGCTCGATGTCGCGGCGGTCGTTGTTGGCCGCGTCCAACTCCTTCGCCAAGCAGTCGGCCTCGGTTGGCGAATCGGTCAGGAGCAGTTCGAGCCCGGCTCTCCCGTCGCCGAGCCGACCGCCCGCGTTGATGCGCGGCGCGATTTGAAACGCGATTTGTTCGGCGGTTCGGCGCCCCTTGCGCAATCTCGCCACACTGGCCAGCTTCGCAATGCCAACGCGCGGGTTGGCATTGATTTCGCGCAGGCCCAAGGCTACCAGAACGCGGTTCTCGCCGCGCAACGGCACAATATCCGCCACCACGCCAATGGCTACGAGGTCAAGATCGCGGACTGTGTTGGTCAGCGCCCAAGCGAGTTTGAACGCCACAGCCGCGCCGCTGATTTCGCGGGCTGGATGATCCGGCGGTTCGCGTTGCGGCGTGATCACGGCGCAGGCCGCCGGCAGTTCTTGGCCCATCCTATGGTGATCCGTAATGATGAGGTCCACGCCGGCGTCGGCCGCAGCCTGCGCGGCCGGCAGGGCGGCGATACCGTTATCCACGGTAATGATAAGCCCGACTCCCCGCTCCTTGGCGCGTGCGACGTGGCAAGGGTGGAGTCCGTAGCCTTCTTCGAGCCGTTGCGGAAGCGCATATTCGACGTGAGCAAGCCCGTACCGCCGCAACGCCGAGACCAGCAGCGCCGTGCCCGTGATGCCATCGGCGTCGTAGTCGCCAAACACGAGCACCCGCTCGCCTTGTTTGCGCGCTTGCGCGATGCGCGCAACGGCGCGGTCCATGTCCGTCAATTCAAAGGGGCTGCTGAGCTGTCTGATGGATGGATTCAAGAAGGCTTGCGCCGCGTCAGAATTCGGAATTCCGCGCTGGAGCAACAACTGAGCCATTAAAGTAGGAATCTGGAGGGCGTTGGCCAAGTTGACGCACGCCCTGCGGTCGATTTCCCCAATCCGCCAGTAGTAGACGTCTGTCATTGCCGACAAAACGCAGCCCTTCCTTTCTCGACCACCAAGGTGACGACCTCGTCGAAGCCGAGGCCGGTTGTGTCAATGCGTTCGGCGTCCGCGGCTTGGCGAAGCGGCGATTCCGCGCGCGTCATGCTCCGTTCGTCCCGTTCGCGGATGTTGGCCATCAATTCACCGAGGTCCACGCGTTGACTATGCTCCGCCAGTTCTTGGCTGCGGCGCCGGGCGCGTTCCTCGATGCTCGCGTCCAGGTACAGTTTGCATTTTGCCGCCGGAAATACAATAGTGCCCATGTCGCGTCCTTCGGCCACGGTGGGCCCCCGAGCCGCAAACTCGCGTTGCAGCGCCACGAGCCGCTCACGCACCGGCTTTAGCTCGTCCACGCGCCAGATCTGCGCAGTCACTTCCGGAGTGCGGATGGCGTCCGTTACATCCTCGCCGTCCACATAGACCAGCAAACCGTCTTCCGTCAGTTTAAGCTCCAGCGGGAGCCTCGCCACCGCCGCTGCAATCGCCTTGGGATCCTCAAGATCCACCCTGCACTGGAGCACCCACCATGTGGCGGCCCGGTACATGGCCCCGGTATCCAAGAAGGCGTAACCGAGACGCCGCGCTACTTCCCGGGCAACGCTGCTCTTGCCCGCGCCGGCGGGCCCATCTATAGCGATGATATCGGTGATCTGTTGCGTGTTCAGCGAAGAAACCGCTCCCAAGTTGCGGATCGGCCGCGGGCTGCCCCAACCTTAGCCCGCGCCGAGTTTTCTAACTGCCCACATGGTACCACGGCCTGCCCAAATACCGCAACACCATGTGTGTGGGCTGCCATATTCAACTAGGGATTGTGGGGTTGGCCGATGATGCGCGGGTCTGTGTTCTGTTGCGAGACGGCAATAGCATACGTCCGTCTCCGGCTGGTCATCAAGCAATCGGTTGCCCGGGTAGCAGGGGCGGCATCGGCGCGCCAAAAGCGTCGCTGACGGCGCGCAGGAGTTCAGCTTCGCGCGTGGACACCCGTTCATTCGCGGCGATGCAGGCGGCGCACGCTTCGAGAAGTATCTGCGTGTCGCGCGGCCCGGTTCGCGCCAGTTTGTCGAGGGCTGTGTCGAGCACCTCGAAATTGCAGTCATTCCACGCCCACATTTCGGGCAATCTTTGCGCCAACTGAGCTGCTCCCGCCTCGTACATTTGCCGGGCTTGTTTCCCGTCCCTGGCGCCGAAATAGGCGGCCATCGACAACAAACAGGCCACTTCATTACCCAATTGTTCGATGCCAAAGTAGCGCACTCTTGGCCGGCGCCGCCCCGTAAAATGGGGTTCGAGATGGTGCAGCGCCACGCGGCGCAGCATCCACTCGAATACGCTGACGCGCTTGTCCGCTTCGATAAGCGCGTCCATATTCTCGCGGAACCGCTGGTATTGATCCGGAGACAGGGTGCGCAGCACGGGTATAGCGAGATCCACCAGAGGCAGGCGCAACCGGTCGCCTAGTTGCGCAATCGGCTTGGCAAAACGCGCCGTCATTTCATAGGCCGCTGGTTCGGCGTGCTCCTTTAGACGTCTCACTTGGATGTCGCGCACTTCCTTTTCCGGCTTTAGGAGCAGCGCATAAATGATCGCGCGGCCCGCTCCAGACTCTCGCAGGCTTTCCCGTATCGACTTCGGAATCGACTCTCGCAGCTCTTTCGCATACGCCAAATGCTCGGGTGCGGGTTTCCCTGCTTGCTCGACCATGCTGGCGGAAGAGCCGCCGGCCGTAGTGGTTCGCGCCGCCTGAATCTGGCGTCCAAGCGCAGCGCCCGCCAGCACGCCGCCCGCCGCCGGACCCGCCGCTTCCCGCACTTCTTTCGGCAACGCGGCGTCCAACGGCCCACGGTCGGACGCCTTCTCGTGCGGAACAGCCATTTCAACTTGTGGGGCAAGCGTCACGCGTGGGAACACTCCATCCCAGTTAGGGTTAATACGGAGGATGCGTTTCGTGAGGGGTGGGTGGGTGCTCATGAAGCCGCTGAGGCCCACGCCCGCCCCGAAATACATATGGCTGGCTTCTTCGGCCCTTTCAGCCATCAGCCGTGAACCGGCGGTCAGGCCGCCAATCTTCATCAACGCGCCGCCAAGGCCGCCCGGGTTTCGGGTGAACTGCACCGCCGCCGCATCGGCAAGATACTCCCGTTGACGCGAAACCGCCGCCTTGACTATGCGCGCGAGCAGTACGCCAATAAGCCCAATCGCCAGCAGGATCAGTCCGATCATCACCGCGCCTCCACGACCGCGGCTCGACCGGCCTGACCAACTCGACCGGTAACGGCGCCGGGATCCGCTTGAAAGCAATCCGTAGCCGATTAACGCAATAGCCGTGAGCCCGTGGACCACGCCAATCAAGCGTATGTTCACACGCATATCGCCATTGAGGATGTGACTGAACTCATGGGCGATCACCCCTTGAAGCTCATCACGGTTAAGCGCTTCGATCGCGCCGCGGGTAACGCCAACCACTGCGTTGTCCGGCCGCGTGCCCGCCGCGAACGCGTTGATCGAACGTTCGCGTTCCAACAGATACACCGGCGGCACGGCCATGCCCGATGCAATAGCCATCTCCTCGACCACGTTCAGCAGTTTGCGCTCGTTGGGGTCCTTGGTGGCCGGCGAAACGGGGCGTCCGCCCAACGCGATGGCTACACGGTCGCCGCCCCCGCGCGCCAACTGGATGATCTTGAAAAGAGCCGCGCCGAAAATGAGCAGCGCCGTGCCAAGCGTCACGCCAAGAAACATTTCCCACTGCCACATCATCGCCCACATCTTCGGCCAGTCGGGCTCGCGCTCGCCCGCGCCTCCATACGGTCCCACCCACGCCACAATAAACGCGAACACGGGATAGACAACCAGAATGATCGCCGCAACCACCAGCGCCAGCAACACGCCGAGAAACACCGTGCGCCGCCGCGCCTGCGTCTGCTGCGCGAAGAAATCCATGGTTCGCCGGCTAGCCGCCTTGCTCACTGTCTCGTCCTCCTTATTTTCTTTGGCGTGATCCCCGCTTGCGTGACTTTCCAGATATGTTACTCCGCCGCGGCCATCAAGGGAAGGCTCGCCGCTGGAGCGCGCCAGAATTTATATGAGAAAACGAATTCTATCCTATCAATTAATAATAATTAGATATTAACAAATAAATTTATAATTTGACATAAGCCGACCCGTTGTTCACACTGGTTTTAGGCATTGAGGGCGCTGGATTCGCGATGGTCCCGGGGATCAAGTGTCTGCTTACGCAACACACGGAAAAGGCCGATTACAGAAGAGGGAGATTGGATCATGCGCAGAAGCATCGCGAAGTACGCTGGATCCTTTTCCATCGGCATCTGCCTCGTCTTTCTCGCCGTCGTGGGTATCTCCTACGCCAGCGATATCGTGCGAAGCAGCTATATGCCTGTGGTTCAGGAAGAGCCATTCGACGAGATGATGGCGCGCTATGTCGCCATGAAAGACGAGGTTGAAGGGCGTCACGAAGAATTGCTAGAGAAGCGCTACGACCTCAGCGATCGCCCTAAGCAAGGCATTGAGATGTCGGGCGGCAAGCCCGTACAAGAAGGCGTGCGCGTACAGTTGCCAGACGGGGTGACTTGGGAGGAGCTCGGCCAGATGTCGCCCGAGGAGATCAAAGAGCAGGGCTTGTGGCCGCGGGGATTCATGCCCTTGCCGCATCCACACCACGATGAAGGCGGTATGGTGTTCCCGGAGCATTTTATCGACGCGCTGCTCGAGCAGGAAGGCCGGGACCTG
>PUMX01000248.1 GCA_003552485.1 Candidatus Hydrogenedentota bacterium | reverse complement strand
TGAACAAGACGTTTGCGCCCCCCGGCACGTGCACGAAGTGAGTAGGTTCATGGGCCATCCCAGTCCACATCACGGGAATCTCCGACTGCGCCTGAGCGCTTCCTGCTGGGTTGTTGATGTCGGTAATGAAGAACCGCTCTATACCATCGCGCAACCGCGGTATGGAGGTGCGGCCGCCGATTGCGCCTTCATGTAGCGACCAGTCTTGCAGCACGCGGTGCGGATGATGCTCCATGTCGTGCTTCATATAGTGGGCGTTCTCCTCGAGGTGCTCGAAGTCGTGGTGGGTCTGCAACATGCTGTCGCTGATGGCCCAGCCCAGGTAGATATAGGGCTCACCCATGATGGAGCAAGGCTCAACACGGCCCGTGTCCTTCATGTCGCCAATGATGTGATCCCATTCGTGCGCGGTCGTGTTTCCTTCGTCCCATGTCTCGAGCGCATCCGAGCCGCCGACCCAGCTCGGCGAGATCAGCACGTCGAGATCCGTGAGGTATTCGGGATACACGGCGTCGATATCAAAGATCTGTTGCCATGGCTCAGCATCTTCGTAACCTGGGTTCGGCCATCGGTGCGCGCCGGGGCACGCGGAAACTTTCATATGCGGGTACATGTCGCGGTTTTCACCAGAGTACATCTTGAGCATCAAGCCCAATTGCTTCAAATTGTTCGCGCAGCTTGCGCGGCGAGCGGACTCGCGGGCGCGGGACAACGCGGGCAGCAATATGGCGGCGAGTATGCCAATGATGGCGATCACCACCAGCAGTTCGATTAACGTAAATCCTTTGCGGTTCATTGGAGTTAGCTCCTTGTGCGTTAACGACGGCGACGACGGTCTTGGCCGGATGAAACAACCAGCCACGGACAACGCGTCCGCTGTCATGCGGGCATTCTTAAAGTGGGGATGAAAAGAGTCGCTAAGCCAAGGAGGTGTGGGGAGGATCGCGCTGTGAGCCGGGCCGCCATTCGTTCACGGAACGGATGGCGGTGGCCAACGGAATCGGGGAATGAGAGAGATCAGCACAAGGGCTGAGCAGCAGCGGAGAAGCCGGCGCCAGCGCCGGAACGCCCAACAACACACAGAGACCGCAATCGGAGTCGCAGTCCTCCGAATCGTCCGTACTGTCCGGGCAAGCCGGAGCATGATTGTGACGGTAGTGTTGATAATCGTCGAACGGCGCCAGATCGTGAAGAACCGCCAACCCAAACAGCACCAGCGCGCACCACGCTGTCGCAGCGAACAGCGCCCGGCGCCAATGGCGGAGCTTTCTCTGTCGTCGCATTATCACAGCCGCTGTTACCGTCCCGATGTGCTTGTCATAACTGGCCCGAAACAGCGTCCCGGGCGCAAGAGTGAGAGTATCGTATCAAAAACTGGGAGGCTCGTCAACACGAATGATTGTACCCCAGTCCCCGGATAATCAACAACAAGCAATCGCCGGATGAAGCCGCGTCGGCCAGCCAATAACTCCTCCATTTGCCATTGGGAGCGGATGCTAGTTGATGGGTGGATTCGCAGCGGCGTCTTGCGGGCTTCGGATTGCTCGCGTGGAATAACTAGAGTGAGGATGGTTTCCGTCGCTTTTGCACCGCGCTATCTTGTGGGGCGCTGGGACTCGTGGCGTCAGATTCAGGCAAGCCTATTCCCACGAAACGGGATCGGGAGATGCCCCACCATGGGTATAACGGGGGTGGGAATCAGAATGGCGCATCATCGTCATCATCGTACACGGCATGGAAATCCTCGGCGGGGTCGTAAGGCTCGTCGGGAGCCTCCGCGCCGCCGCTTTCCATGAGGTTGCGGAACTGCTGGATGTTGGGATCGAAAATCATATCAACCCTGCCCGTCGGCCCGTTGCGCTGTTTAGCGACAGCCAGGCGGATAAGGTTCTCGTTGCCCTCGCTCTCATGAGCGGGAGGGCGCGCCAGCATGAGCACGACATCGGCGTCCTGTTCGATGGCGCCGGATTCGCGCAGGTGAGACAGCTTAGGGACGCCGCCTTCATCTCTTTCCGCTTCGCGGCTGAGCTGCGACAGAGCCATTACGGGTATGCGCAGCTCGCGGGCGATGCCCTTGATGCCGCGCGAAATCTCCGAGATCTCCGTCTGCCGGTTCTCAAACCGTCCGGCCCCGCGCATGAGTTGGAGGTAGTCGATGATAATTAGGTCCAACTCATGGAGGGCCGTGTGACGCCGCGCCTTCGATCGCACATCGAGCACGCTGATGCCGGGCGTGTCGTCGATATGGATAGGCGCGCGGCTTAGCTTATCGGCGGCGCGCTGTAATTTGGGAAACTCGGATTGAGCCAGAAAGCCGGTGCGCAGGCGCACCGAGTTGATCTGGCCTTCCATGCACAGTAGCCGTTGCACGAGTTGTTCTTTGGACATCTCGAGGCTGAACAACAGCACAGCTTTGCCTTCTTGAACGGCGGCGTGTGAAGCGACATTGAGCGCGAACGCGGTCTTGCCCACCGAAGGCCGGGCGGCGAGAATGACCATGTCGGAAGGTTGCAGCCCGGACAGCATTTCGTCAAGTTTGGTGATGCCGGTCGCCAGGCCCGTGATGCCTTTGTGGGCCTTGATGATGGCCTCGATCTGCTCGATGCTCTGATCGATGAGATCGCCGATTGGGTAGATGGGCTGAAGCTGGCGTTTCTCGGCAATCGAGAAGACTTCCTGTTCAGCCCGGTCGAGGAGTTCGCTGACGTCGCCTTCGATGGAATACGCCTCGGTCGCCAGCCGGTTGCAGGCCCCGATCAGCTTGCGGCACACTGCGGCGTCGAGCACAATACGCGCGTAGTGATCGACGTTGGCCGAGGTGGGCACGGCGTCGGTGAGTTCGGCCACGTAACTGGCGCCGCCTGCTTTGTCCAGCGCGCCGTCGCGGTTCAGTTGCTCGACAAGGGTAACGCTGTCGACGGGCACATTGCGGCGGAACAACGAGACCATCGCCTCGTAGATGTGCTGGTGAGCGTCGACATAGAAGACTTCGTCGGGGCTTTCGTGAAGGATCTCGAGCGCTGTGCCGAGGGCGTCGGCATTAAGCAGCATCGCCCCGAGCACGGATCGTTCCGCTTCGATATTCTGCGGCGGCGTCCGTTCGTATCGCGAGGGATCGCCGTTACTCTTGCCTCTGCCCTGTCCGGCCAACTTACTCGGTTTCCTTGGATTCCTCTCCAGCAGCGGGCGCGCTTGCCGGCGTGGCCGAAGCGGCCTCCTCCGGTTCTCCTCCCTCTTTTTCGACCCAGACCTTCACGTTGGCTTCAACGCCCAAGCCGAGCTTCACGGGCACCGTGAAGACGCCGAGGGTCTTGATAGGCTCTTCCAACTCGATGCTCTTGCGGTCGACGGAGTAGCCCTGCTCGTTCAGTTTGTCAGCTATGTGTTTGCTGGTTACCGAGCCGTAGAGCTTATCCTCGGCGCCGGCGCGCATCGTAATGTTTACCGTCGCCTTGTCGAGCGTCTTGGCCTGCTGGCGCAGTTGCTCGCGGACCTTTTCCTCGCGGCGGCGGATGTTACGCAATTCGTGCTCGATCTGTTTGGCGCTGCCCGAGTCCGCGCGCACAGCCAACCGGCGCGGCAACAAGTAGTTGCGGGCATAACCGTCATTTACGGTGACCGTCGTGCCCATTTCGCCCAAGTTGGGCACGTTCTCGCAAAGAATGACCTTCATTGTTCCGTTCGTCCTCCGTGTTCTGTCGGGGGATACTCGATATGTTTGCTTAGCACGCCCACCCCGGCCAGGCGGCGTGGCATGATTTACTTGATATGTTGGTTACGGCTCGGGGCCGCGCCGCGCTTCAGCCCAATGGTCGAGCCGGCCTCGCATCCCAAGCCACGTGTCAAAAAGCCCCATTACAGCAAACGCGCCCGCGACCCCTATATAAAGGAGCGCCAGCATAATGATCCAACGCGCCGCCAAGGGAACGCCAAGAGCGCACATGCCGTAAATGATGATGAGCAAGCCGTTGAGCCAATAGACCGCTACCAGCGCGGCGCTAACGTTCCAGCTCACGGGCCGCAACAGGGTGTCCGGCCATTGACGCGCGGCGAACCAGCCCGCGCCCGCGGCGATCACGAGCCATATCAGCCAGTCGGGCGGCTGGATATCTCGTAACCGGTAGCCAACCGCCGGCTCGTCTTGAAACCGGCCCAACCAGCAAGCCACGCCGCCTAACGCCGCGACCGCAGCGAACAGCGCAGCAACGAATAGCAGGCCAAGACCAAGGTCGGTCCAATGCTCGTAGAGCCACACGGACCACTCCGCGCTGAGTCGGGCCGTTTCCGTTTCGGCGGCTTCCCGTTGCGCCTCAGCCGCCGTGCGGGCCATGACGGCCTGTTCTTGCCAAGACTCCCAGCCAATGATTACGGCGGCCGCCGCGAAGCCGAAGAACAAGAGCGTCAACTCCGCGATCAGCCGGGAAAACCGTTGACCGTGAGCCAACCCGGCGCCCAGCGCCAAACCGCTCACGGCGAATCCGGTAATTACGACGATTACAGCCAACCCGTGGCCCGCGAGGATGGCGCTGGCCAACGCGGCGCCCACCACGCCCCAAGCCTGAGGCACGGCGCGGCGCGCCATGTAGACGGCCGCCGGTCCCACGAACGCGACAGTATGCACGCCCACTAGCCATGCGGGATCGGGGCTCAGCTGCGCGGCGGCGATGAGCCCCACGCTTAAACCGCCCACCAACCCCGCGTAATACGCCGCCGCCTCAGAATGGAGACGGCCCCTCATGCAAACCTGCCTTGGACGCTATTCGGCCGTATACGGTAGCAGCGCAATTTGCCGCGCCCGGTTGATCGCCTGCGTCAACATGCGCTGATGCTTCGCCGTCGCTCCCGTGATGCGCCGGGGTATGATCTTGCCCCGTTCAGTCACGTAGTGTTTCAACATGCCCACGTCTTTATAGTCGATGTATACGACGCGGTCAATGGTCAGTCGCGAAACTTTCTTGCGTTGCGCTGCTTTCTTCTTACGTTTCTTGATCCGCGTACGGGATCGTGTCGAAATCTTCGCCATCTATTGCCTCTTTGTCCTTTGCCTTGTGACGCAATCAGAACGGTATATCGTCTTCGGGAACGGGCTCTTCAATCGGCCGGGGCCTCGGCTGGTCCGAGGCTTGCGCGCCTCCACCGTAGCCGCCAGAAGCCGCCGCAGCGCCCGCGCTACGTCCGCCGCCGCCGCCTTGCCGATCGTCCCAGTCCAACGCTTGTATGCGTTGCGCCTGCACTTCCACCTG
>PUMX01000237.1 GCA_003552485.1 Candidatus Hydrogenedentota bacterium | reverse complement strand
GGGTATACTCGAGCCGCATCTGCGCTATGAACAGCTTACCCTAGTTGACGAGCACGGGGTGGTGCGCGCACGCGCCGGCGTTACGGATGAGGGCGGTTATGGCTTGACTCTGTTGGATGAGGACGGCAATCGCCGCGCGGAATTCTCGTTGACCGCAGGCGATACCCCTCAGCTTGTGCTTGTCGACGATAACGACCGCGTCCGCGCGCGCGTTGCCGCGGAGCTTACCGGCGAGGGCGGCCTTCGATTGTACAACGCCGAGGGCGTTCAGCAGGCCTCATTCGGCGTCGACGCGGATTCGGCGGCGGAAGCGTTGCTCAACGCAACCGACGGGAATCGGCGCGTGCGCCTTAGCACTGAGTTGGACGGCGGTCCCGGTGTGGATCTGCTCGATGACGCAGGGCAAAGCCGTGGCCGTTTTTCGCTCACCGATCAGGGGCGCCCGGCGTTGGCGTTGGGCGGGGGTGGCGCGCGGTTGCTTGCGGGGACGAGCGATGGCGAACGTCCGTTCCTGCGGTTAAGCGACGCCGAGGGCGCTCTCCGGGCCGAGTTGGCCGAGGACGAAGACGGGAGCGTCGGCCTGGAACTGCGTGACGCCGGCAGCGATCCCATGCTCAGCATGCTCGTTCCCGGTCAAGGCGGGGGGGCATACAACGTCCATGACGCCACCGGCCGCGTGGCCGCGGCCGTCGAGCGTGACGAGGGGCAGCCGCGGATCTGGTTGCAGCCGGAGGAAGACTCGCCCCGTATTGGTTTGTTGACTGGGACGCGGAATCTGCCCGAATTCACACTGGAATATGACGAGGTGACCCGCGTTTTCGTGGGTTTCACAGAAGATATGAATGCACGCCTGGCGGTTCAAGACGGCGACGGCGAAACTGAATGGGAGGCTCCCTAGTGCGGGGCCGCGCCGCGGGGAGCGGGGACGTCAAGCGCACGGAGAGGAGGGCGGGCGCAGCAGGCCCTGTAGGCTGACGCGCGCCCTTGGGCCGGTTGGCGCCTTCGTTGCCAACCTCGCGCAACGTGCTCGCGACCCCAATACACGGCCGATCGCGAACTGCCTGGCTGGCGGTGTATCGGTAGAACACCGCAACGGAGTTCGAATCCAGGGATCCAGGAGGTGCGCTATGGAAACGACACCGATGCGCAAGCCGGCGGTCGCGGGCCAATTCTATCCCGGCGATCCCGGCCAACTTCGCGATCTTGTGCAAGAGTACATGGAATCGGCTCAAGTTGAGCCTGCTCCCGAACGGGTGGCGGCTGTGGTGGCTCCCCATGCGGGCTACCCATACTCCGGTCCCACGGCGGGTTACGCTTACCGCCGCGTACAGGGGAAACAACCCCGGCGGGTCGTGCTCGCTGGCGTTTCGCACCGCTTCGCGATTGAGACAGCTTCGGTTTATCACGGCGGCGGCTTCGAACCCCCGCTGGGCGTGTTTCCCGTCGACGAGGCTTTCGCGCGCGAGCTGATGGAGGAAACCGGCGCGTGTTCGGTCGAGCCTCACATGGGCGAGCACAGCCTCGAAGTGCAGTTGCCGTTCTTGCATGCGGCCGTGGGAAAAGCGCCCATCGTGCCGGTGCTGTTCGGCGGACCGCCCGGTGAATGGCACGCTGACTGGGGCCGCCGGTTGGCCGCGAAGGTGGACAAAGACGACCTGCTTGTGGTATCTACCGACCTCTCACATTTCTTGAGCGAAGCCGAGGCTAACGCCATTGATAAAGCCTCGCTCGATGGTGTTTTGTCGCAGGATTGGACTGCCTTTTCCCGGGGGATTGCTGAAGGGCGCTATTCCATGTGTGGAGCGGCGGCCGTTGCCGCGGGCATGAGTTACGCTGTGGCCCAAGGCGCCGCGGCGTGGAGCGTGCTCGACTACCGCACCAGCGCCGACGCCACCGGCGACACGCGCCGTGTTGTAGGATACGCGGCTATCTCAATGGAGTTCGAATGAATGCAAGTCAAGGATGTTTGCGCCGCCATGGAGGCGTGGGCGCCTTCGGGCTTGGCCTACCCATGGGACGCGGTGGGCCTGCGCATTGGCGATCCAACGGCGCCGGTCACCGGCGTACTTACCGCCCTAAGCGTGACGCGGGAAGCCTTCGAGCAAGCATGCGCCACCGGGGCGAATCTCATTGTGTCGCATCATCCTTTTCCGTGGACTCCACTGGCCACGCTGTGTCCTACGGACCCCGAGACCCGGCTCGCGCTTGACCTGGTCCACGCAAACATCGCCTGCTACGCGGCCCACACGAATCTGGATGTGGTTTTCGGCGGCGTCAATCACATGCTCGCCAAAGCATTGGGCGTCGTTAACGTGAGCCCGCTGTTGCCCGTGGAGCACGCGGAACAGGTCAAGCTGGTGACTTATGCGCCCGAATCGCATTGGGCCACGGTGCGCGACGCTCTATGTGAAGCCGGGACGGCTCCTGGCGCCCTGCGGTCCAGCGAGGCCGGCGAGGAACGCCGAATCGAGGTCACGGTGAGCAAGGCGCGGCTCAACGCGGTAATGGCTGCGCTGAAGAACGTTCATCCCCACGAACAGCCAGCCTGGGACTTGTACGCGTTGACGAACCGCGATCCGGACCCTGGCCTTGGCGTGCGGGGCGAATTGCCCGCGCCCATGAGGCTTGAAGCATTGGCCCGCCATGTGCGTCACGCCCTCGAGCTGGATCACGTGCGGCTGGTCGGGGATTCCCAACGCGAGGTGTTCCGGGCCGGGCTTATCGCCGGCTCAGGCGGAGGGGAAATCCCGAATACGCCAGCGGACATCGACGTGCTTATAACGGGGGACGTCAAGTATCATCAGGCGATGACCGCGCTTGACCGCGGTGTGAGCGTCATTGACGCGGGGCATCATGGCGCCGAGAAAGGCATTGCCGACGCAATGGCGCGCTATCTTAATCAACATCTCGCCGGTGTAACGGCGCACGCCTACACCGAGCCCGATCCTTTTCGAGCGGTAACTGGCTAAGAGGGGCCTTGAATTGTCCGAACGACTAAAAATACTCCATGTAACGGCGGAATTGGCCCCCTTTGCGACAACGGGCGGGCTCGGCGATGTTTCGAACGCGCTGCCGCGCGCTCTCAAGGAACTTGGTCATGACGTGCGCGTGGCCATGCCGTGTTATGGGTTCATCCCGCCCGAGCATCGTGGCCAGCAACACAATGTTTGTGTGGCCGATATTGGATACAACCGGGTCTTTGGCGCGTTGCGCATCGCCCAGGTCCCTGATACGGATATCCCGCTGTATCTTGTTGAGCACGACGACTATTTCGATCGTCCGCATCTATATGGCGAACACGCCACGGATTATCCGGACAATCTTGAACGGTTCTGCTTCTTCAGTCTCGCATTGCTCCATGGTTTGCCCCAAACCGACTGGACGCCCGACGTTATTCACTGCCATGATTGGCACACAGCGGTGATCCCCACTTATCTCCGGGCCGAGGGGCGGGAGCATCCCGTATGGAGCGATGTGCCGTGTTTGTTCACCATCCACAATCTGGCGTACCAGGGCTCGTTTAAACTCGAACAGTTCCCGTTAACTGGTCTGACCCAGAATTCAGAGACGCTGGCCAGCCTCGAGCATCAGGGCAAACTGAACCTGATGAAAGGCGCCATCCTGTGCGCGGACAAAGTGAACACGGTGAGCCCAAGGTATGCTCGCGAAATCCAGACGCCCGACTACGGTCACGGACTCGATAGATACTTGTTACGGCGCAAGAATGATCTCACAGGGATCTTGAACGGCGTGGACTATAGCGTATGGCATCCCACGAGGGACAAATACATTCCGGCTAACTACTCCGCCGATGACTTGTCGGGCAAGGCGGTTTGCAAAGCGAAGCTGCAGGAGCGTCTGGGCCTGCCGGTGGGGAGCAAGACGCCAGTCTTCGCGATGGTTACCCGGTTTGAACGCCAGAAGGGGCTCGACCTGGTTGAACTTGGACTCGATAGCATGCTCGCTCACGATCTTCAGTTCATCATCCTTGGCACGGGCGACCCGTACTACGAAGAGGTGTTTCCACAAAAGAGCGCACAGTATCCCGACAAGATGCAGGCTATTGTGGAATTCGACGCCGTCTTGAGCCATTGGATACAAGCCGGGGCGGATTTCTTCTTAATGCCTTCGCACTTCGAGCCCAGCGGGTTGAGCCAACTCTACAGCCTTGTGTACGGCACGACGCCGGTCGTGCGCAAGACCGGGGGTTTGGCGGATTCCGTCAACGATGTCACACCAGCGACCTTGAAGTCGGGAAAAGCGACAGGCGTCGTCTTTGAACAGGCCACTACGGCGGCCCTGCTCAAAGCGATTCACCGCGCATTGAAGCTCTATGAGGATCCGGCGGCGTTGCGGCAAGTGCGGCGCACGGGAATGGCCCATGACTTCTCTTGGGATCTGTCGGCTCGTTCCTATGTGCAGCTCTACTACAAGACCCTGCAGACCCGATGAGTGCATTGGAATCAAGGGCGTTCACGACGCAGTCACCGGCCGATACCGAGCGTTTGGGCGAAGCTTTAGCAGCCCTTTTACCACCCGGCGCTGTTGTGGCGCTTATCGGCGACTTGGCGTCGGGCAAGACCTGTCTCGTGCGCGGTGCGGCCCGGCGCTTCGGAGTGGAGCGGGACGTCCATAGCCCCACCTTTACGCTGGTCAACCAGTACGGGCCGGGACCGGCTATGGTTCACCTCGACCTGTACCGGCTCGAGAACGTTGAGGAAGTGCTGGACCTCGGCTACGAAGAACTGTTCAGCGAGAGCGCGCCCTGTTTTGTCGAATGGGCCGAACGCGCGGCGGGATTGATGCCGTCTACCCGGATAGCGGTGAACCTCGAAGTGGTTGGAGACAACACCCGCCGGATTAGCATTGAGAATGGCGGGGTTCTCCCGCCGGGCTGGCCTGACGCCTTGGAAAAGGCCCTGTGCTAATCCAAATCTACACGAAGACCAGCCTCATCAAACCGCCGGGCCCTCATCTACGGTCGGCAGCCTGAGCAGCGCGAACCGTCCGTCATCATTCAAGGCTTCGGCTATCTCGGTTGCGGTCATGCCCAACTGATTGACCGCCTGCCGCACCCACTTGCCCAACACCTCATGCGCCGATTCGAGACGGCCCAGTTGCGCCTGAACCGCCGCGTAGTGGTAAAGGGCGTCGAGGTCCTCGGGGTGTGCTTCGAGCACCTGGCGGTAGCCGTATTCGAGCAGCGCAAGTTCGTCAGCCTGCCAGAGCGGCTCGGCGAATTCGTGCCGCCTCGGCAGGTCACGCAGACCGCGCT
>PUMX01000151.1 GCA_003552485.1 Candidatus Hydrogenedentota bacterium | reverse complement strand
GTTGATGAGGAAGCGAAGGTGATCTCGCTGGACATCGAGAATCACGACGGGGTCGTCTGGATCGAGGATGGCGAGGCGCGCCACGAGGGCGAGTCCATCGATTATTCCGAGATGGAAGATGCGATGCTGCGATTCGAAGTCACGGTTGACGACGCGGTCTTCTATTCGCAAGCGTTCTTCATTGACTGAGAAGCCTCGAAACGTAATGCGCGGCGCGGGAGGGCGTATGTGCTCCTCCCGCGCCGCGCGCTATTTATGGTTTCCAGCGGCGAATACGCAGCCTACAGGCCCGCTTTCTTGCGTAGCTCCTCAGCTTGGTCCGTGTCTTCCCAGCGCAGGGGAATGTCGGTGCGGCCGAAGTGTCCGTATGCCGCGGTCTTGCGGTAGATGGGCCTCTTGAGCTGCAACGTTTCGACGATAGAGGCCGGACGGCAGTCAAAGTGGTCCATCAGTATCTTCGAGATCTTCTCTTCGTCGATCTTATTCGTGTTGAACGTGTCCACGTTGATGGAAACAGGCTGCGCCACGCCGATGGCGTAGGCCAATTGCACCTCACACAGCTCCGCCAGCCCGGCAGCCACGACGTTCTTGGCGATATAGCGGCCCATGTAAGCGGCGGATCGGTCGACTTTACTGGGGTCCTTGCCGCTGAAAGCGCCGCCGCCGTGCCGGCCCATGCCGCCGTATGTGTCGACGATGATCTTCCGGCCCGTTAGCCCGCAGTCTCCCACAGGACCGCCGACCACGAAGCGGCCGGTCGGATTGACGTGGTATTTGGTCTTGTCGCCGATGAGCTTTTCAGGAATCACCGGGCGGATCACTTTCTCAATGACCTGGTCCTTGATATCTTCCTGCGAGATGTCGGGCGAATGTTGGTTCGAGATGACCACACTGTCGACGCGGACGACTTTGCCCTTGGAGTACTCGACGGTAACCTGTGATTTGCCGTCGGGCTGTAGCCAAGGCAAATCGCCGTTCTTGCGCAAGGCGCTCAACTGCAAGCCGAGCTTGTGCGCCAGCAAGATGGGCAACGGCAACAGTTCGTCGGTTTCGTTGGTCGCGTAGCCGAACATCATTCCTTGGTCGCCGGCGCCCTGTTCGCGGTCGTCGGTGGCCGTCACGCCCATCGAAATATCGGGCGATTGTTTGTCAAGCGCCAACAGTACGGCGATGCTCTTGCCGTCATAGCCGGAATCGCCGCCGACATAACCGATATCACAGATAGTGTTGCGCACTACGTCAGTGAAATCGACCGTGGCCTTCGAGGTGATTTCACCCGAGATGACAGCCATGCCCGTGGAGACCATGGTCTCGCAGGCGACGCGGCTATTTGGATCCTGTTCGAGTAGCGCGTCGAGAATGGCGTCCGACACCTGGTCGGCAACTTTGTCGGGATGCCCTTCCGTAACGGATTCAGAAGTAAAAAGGATCCCGTCTTTGTCGATAATCATGTGTTTCTCCTCGTTGTTCGGTTAGTGCGGAGCGCGGGCGCACGCGAGCTCCGCCGTTTAGCCGGACCGGTACGCTGAGGTGAGCGCAGCTGGATCCAGCTTAAATCCGGGCCCCATCGTGCTGCTGAGGGCGCACGCCTTGAGATAAGTCCCCTTGCATGCGGAAGGACGCGCCTTAACGATGGATTCAATCACCGCGGCAGCGTTCTGCTCGATCTGCTCGGGTGTGAAAGAGGCTTTGCCGATGGGCAGGTGGATGTTGGCGTTCTTGTCAACGCGGTAGTCGACCTTACCCTTTTTAATCTCGCTGACAGCCTTGCCCACGTCTTGGGTGACGGTGCCCGCTTTGGGCGTGGGCATCAGGCCTTTCGGGCCAAGAATCTTCCCCAATTTGCCGACTTGGCCCATCATATCCGGGGTGGCCACGGCCGCGTCGAAATCAGTCCAACCGCCCTGCACCTTCTCGACGAGGTCTTCCGCTCCGACGAAATCAGCGCCGGCCTCTTCGGCCGCGGCGCGTTGCGCGTCTTGCGCGCAAAAGACCGCTACGCGTACGGGCTTGCCGGTTCCATGCGGCAGCGAAACCGACCCGCGCACCATCTGTTCGGCGTGACGGGGGTCAACGCCCAGAAAGAACGCCAGTTCGATGCTCTCATCGAAATTGGCGTTCGCACATTCCTTCGCGAGTTCGGTGGCTTCTGCGAGTGTGAAAAACTTCCGATCGCCCAGTTTCTCCTTGAGCGCGCGGATACGTTTGCCTCGTTTAGGCATGATAAACATCCTCCTGTGGTCCGGCGGACCGCGTCGCGGCGGTCCTCCCACATAAAGTTGACTGCGTGTTCGCTTCTATTCGGTGACAGCCACGCCCATGCTGCGCGCCGTGCCTTCAATCATGCGCATGGCGGCTTCCGTATTGGCGGCGTTCAAGTCTTGCACCTTGAGCTCGGCGATTTCCTTGACTTGCGCCTTCGAGATGGCGCCCACCTTGTTCTTGTTCGGTTCGCCCGACGCCTTGGCCAGTTTCGCGGCGCGCTTGATTAACACGGGCGCCGGCGGACTCTTCGTTTCGAAAGAGAAACTGCGGTCATCATACACCGTGATCACGACGGGGATAATCAGACCGCCCTGGTCCTTGGTGCGTTCATTGAACTGCTTACAGAAATCCATGATGTTGACGCCGTGCTGCCCCAACGCGGGGCCGACAGGAGGCGCCGGATTGGCCTGACCGGCCGGGCATTGCAGCTTAATCTGCGCTTTAACTTTCTTGGACTTACCCTTGGCCATCGTTTGATGCTCCGTTATCGACCGGCAAGCTACATTTTCTCCACTTGCCAGAATTCCACTTCGACGCTGGTCAGGCGTTCAAAAATCTCCACCATGACCTTCAGCTTGCCCCGTTCTTCGTTGATCTCGTCAATGTTGCCCATGAAATTCGCAAAGGGGCCGTCGATAATCTTAACGCGTTCGCCTTCTTCAAAAGCGACTTTCGGCCGCGGCCGCTCGCGTTCGCCCCGCACTTCCTCGATGATGGCCTGTACTTCGCTGTCATCCAGCGGAACCGGCGCGGCGCGCGCGCCGATGAAACCGCTGACGCCCGACGTGTTCTTGATCAAATGCCAGAGGTCGGGATTGCGTTCAGGATGTTCCGGCAGGCGGACGAGCACGTAACCCGGGAAGAACTTGCGCTTCGAAATGCGCTTCTCACCCGACTTAATCTCCGCCACCTCCTCCATGGGCACAAGAATTTCCTGAATGAGGTGTTCTAGCCCCTCCTGTTGCGCGTTCGCCAAGAGGTTCTTCTTCACGGCGCCTTCCTGGCCGGAATAAGCATGCAGAGCATACCAGCGCCGCCGAATGCCGTCGTCGGGCTCCGGCTTGCCTTCATCCTCCGAAGGCGCCGCCGCCTCGTCGCCGCCAGCCGCGCTGCTTTCCGAGCTGGCCTCCTGAGTCCGTTCGTCAGGCGTGGGCGATTCCACTTCCTCGGATCGGTCGCCCGCGCCCGCGGTATCCGGCGTGGGCAACTGGGCATCCTCCGCGGATTCCTCGGGCTCAGCTCCGCGTGGCTCTTCCGGCCTATAGTCTTCCGTCACGGATGAGCCTCCCTTTAGCCCAAACCAAGAAACATGAACACAAGGGCGCTGAAAATCTGGTCCATGATGCCGATGATAACGGCGAAAATGCATAACACCATCAATACAATCGACGTGGACTGTTTCAATTCGTCCCGCGAGGGCCAGGCCACCTGGCTCATCTGATAGTGGACCTCGCTGAAAAATGTCTTCAGCCGCTGTATTGCGTTGGGTTTCGCCGTTGCGGCGCTCGCCTGCTTCGCCATAGGTTCCTCTTTGACGATGGATTTGGAAAGATGGCAGGACTGGAGGGACTCGAACCCCCAACCTTCGGCTTTGGAGGCCGCTGCTCTAGCCAATTGAGCTACAGTCCTGCAAAAAGACGCGTAGGGTTCCCGCTATACGGCTTAGCCGCTCTAACGGGTCTCGCGATGAATCGTATGCTTGCGATCAAAGCGGCAGTATTTCTTCAGCTCCAAGCGGTCCGGCTTCTTGCGCTTGTCCCGTGTAGCTGTGTAATTGCGCCGCTTACACTCAGTACATTGTAGTATGACGTTTTCGCGCATCGTTTGTCCAATCCGCGCTGCGCGCGTTAATCGATAATCTTGCTCACCACGCCGGCGCCCACAGTGCGGCCGCCTTCGCGGATGGCGAATCGCAGGTTTTCGGCCATGGCGATCGGCGTGATCAGTTCGCCCGTGATCGTCACGTTGTCGCCCGGCATCACCATCTCAACGCCCTCAGGCAACTGAAGCGTGCCGGTCACGTCCGTGGTGCGGAAGTAGAATTGCGGGCGGTACCCGTTGAAAAACGGCGTGTGCCGGCCGCCTTCCTCTTTCTTCAGCACGTAAACCTCGCCCTCGAACTTCGTGTGCGGCGTGATGCTCTTGGGCGCGGCCACCACCATGCCGCGCTCCACTTCGTCGCGCTCCACGCCGCGAAGCAACAAGCCCACGTTGTCGCCGGCCTGGCCCTCGTCCATCATCTTGCGGAACATCTCTACGCCCGTGCACGTCGTGTCCCGAGGCTTGTCCATCATGCCCACAAGCTGGACCTTGTCGCCTACCTTGATCTTGCCCTGCTGAACCGCGCCCGTCACCACCGTGCCGCGGCCCGTGATCGTGAACACGTCCTCAATCGGCATCAAAAACGGCTTGTCCAAATCGCGCTCCGGCGTCGGTATGTAGTCGTCAATGGCTTGCACCAACTCCAACACCGCGTCGTGGCCAATCTCCGGCTCGCGCCCTTCCATCGCCGCCAATGCCGAACCGCGAATAATCGGAATCTCGTCGCCCGGAAACTCGTAGCGCGACAACAACTCGCGAAGCTCAAGCTCGACCAAGTCCAGCAACTCCGGGTCGTCAACCTTGTCCACCTTGTTCATGAACACCACAATCGCCGGAACGTTCACCTGACGAGCCAACAATATGTGCTCGCGCGTCTGCGCCATCGGACCGTCGTCGGCCGCCACAACCAAAACCGTCCCGTCCATCTGCGCAGCGCCCGTGATCATGTTCTTGATATAGTCAGCGTGACCCGGACAGTCCACGTGCGCGTAGTGCCGGTTCTCCGTCTCGTATTCCACGTGCGCAATCGAGATCGTGATCCCCCGCTCCTTCTCCTCCGGCGCCTTGTCAATCGCCTCGAAAGCCATCTCCGTGGCCCCGCCCGTCTCGGCAAGCACCTTGGTGATCGCACTCGTCAACGTCGTCTTGCCATGGTCAACGTGGCCTATCGTGCCTATGTTAACGTGCGGCTTCGTGCGCTCGAATTTCGCCTTACCCATC
>PUMX01000096.1 GCA_003552485.1 Candidatus Hydrogenedentota bacterium | reverse complement strand
GGGTCGACTTCAATGGCCGCATTCGCCGGATAGAACAGAAGCGCAAGCCCCACGGCGACGAGCGCCGCCCCTACGATGACCAAACCCGCTTTTCGTGTCGGCATGTGACTCTCCTCTTCTTTGTTGCGTGTGATTATGCAGGGCTAGACGCCGGCTAACCCGTCGCCAAATCAAAGGTAAGCTATCCTACATCTCTGAATGCTCACAAACAAGAACAGGGCCCTGGATTACTGGCTAAGCGTGGCGCGCATAGGGCTGGAACAGGTTACGGAAGGCTGCGCGATTCAAGTAGGGTTCAGCGCGCGGCAGCAGAAAATGCGAACGAGTTGGGAGTGAAGACGAAAGAAGAAAATGGCAGCCCGTAGGGGATTCGAACCCCTGTGACAGGACTGAGAATCCTGCATCCTAGACCCCTAGATGAACGGGCCGCACGTGAGACCGGCACACGACGGGTTGATGGACATTTTCTGGCCGCCGAACCTACCCAAACAGTGGCCGGCTGGGGCTCGTCGATGGTGACAACGGCCATCGCATGAGCCTCCGACGCAGCAGCCTCATGCCATTGGTGTCCGCAATATACCCTATTTTCGACGCCGAATGCAAGGAACGTTTTCCATTCAATGTCGAGACTCCTTAGAAATGGGCCTTGTGTTGTTGTGGCCTGTGATAGATTGGTCTAGCCCATTTGAAGGACGGGGTTCACCTCCGAGCGCGTTTCCGCCTCGATCCGAAAGTTCAACTACGTTATCCTTTTCCAGAGGAGAAAGCATGGCGCGGCGTGATTATCGAGTTGGCTGTTCGCCGGATTTTTCTGGCACACCGCGAACTTTGCGCCAGTTGTATCGTATAGATCAAAAGAGGGATGGCTCGTGACGCCGGACGAGGAACTGATGGCTGCCGTACAGGACGGCGATGAGCAGGCCTTCACCGCGCTAGTCAGGCGGTATGAACGGCCGCTCTACGGCTATCTCCGGCGGCTGGTCCGGTCGAATGCGGACGCGGAGGACTTGTTCCAGGAGGCGTTCTTGCGGGTCTACGCGCACCGGCGCCGTTACAAGCGAGGGCGGCCCTTCCGGCCGTGGTTGTACCGCATTGCGACGAACCTAGCGCGGGACGGGCAGCGGTACAGGGCGCGCCATCCGGAGACGCCCCTGGAAGCGGCGTTGGACAACCTCGGCCACGGCGATCGCGCCGCGGCGCCGGGCGGCAACCCCGTGGAGCACTCCATGGCCCACGAGACCGAGGCGCGGTTGGAAAAGGCGTTGAACGCGCTGCCCCTCAAGCAACGTTCGGTGTTTGTTATGGCGCGGTATCAAGGCATGGAATACGGTGAGATCGCGAACACATTGCAGATCCCCGTGGGCACGGTTAAATCACGCATGAACAAGGCCGTGAACGCCTTGCTGAGCGCCATTCGGGACGACGGGTAGACACAGAACCGCTAATAGCCGTGGATGAACGCGGAGTTTGAAAAAGAGTTTGCGGCCTTTGGAGTGCGGCGGCTTGCCGCACCCCCATACAGGCTTCGTATCATGGTCAACGGTAGAGCATGTCATCCGTTGCT
Organism: Candidatus Hydrogenedentota bacterium; assembly: GCA_003552485.1. GTDB lineage: Bacteria > Hydrogenedentota > Hydrogenedentia > Hydrogenedentales > SLHB01 > PUMX01. The sequence goes on along the minus strand of PUMX01000096.1, from coordinate 3,763 downwards.
ACGTGAGACAAGCATAAGGGAGTATTAGCGCCGTGAGCAGCAGCAACAGAGAACACCCAGACCGGGAACTGCTGCGCCGCTATTTGCTCGATGCCACGAGCGAGCGGGAGCGGTCTATCGTGGAAGCCCGGCTCGATGCGTCCGATGTGTGGCGCGATGCGCTTGAAGCGGAACGCGAGGCCTTGGCCGCATTGGATGTTCTTACCGAACCGGAACCACCCGCCGGTCTTGCTGATCGCGCGGTCCGCAACGCGTTGGAAGCCGAGGAAGCAACGGCCCGATGGCGTTATTTCGGTATGCCCGCCTTGTCACGTGCGGCGGCCGTTACGCTTGTGGCCGGCGCATTTGTCGCGGCGGTAGCTGTGGCCATTATTGGGCCAATTCTTCATGAGGCGTCGCTGCGTGCAAGAGCTGCGTCCAATCTCCAGCAGCTTGGCTTAGCTTTGCAGATGTACGTCAACGATGCGCCTGGAGGGGAGTACCCGCCCATGGCGTCCCAAGGACTCGTCATGGACCTGTCGCGGTTGTATCCGCGCTACCTCGATAACCTCGCCGTTGTCGTAAACCCCGCCTTGCCTGGCGCGCGCGCCGACCAGCGAGCCCTCGAGGCAATGTCCGGCCTGCCGCCCGAGGAAATCGATTGGGATGAAGCGCACCGCATCGCGGCGAGACATGTGACCTACATGTATTGGGCTTTCGATATGGATGAAGAACCTGAAACACTGGCGCGTCAGCTTCGTGGACACGCAACGGGCGAAGACCTGGATGATCTTGTCGCCCGCGCGGATCCGCTTGTTCTGCGTCAAGGGGTGGAGCGGTTCTTAATCACGGACATCAACAATCCCGCTGCCGGGGCGCAAGCGCAATCTAGCATTCCCGTATTGCTGATGAATCCGCTGCCGGGCCGTGAGCATGACGGCATCCCGACGCTGTTCATGGACGGCCGGGTGCACGTCGAAGAGTCCGAAGATTTCCCCCTCGCCGATGAAGCTTTTTGGAGGACGTTGCGCGAGGATGCGGTGGAATAAAGCACGGAGTCACGGAGAGCACGGAGCAGCCAGCCCTAGCCACGCCACGATGTCTGTGTTCTCGGTGACTCTCTGGTTAATACCTCGTGATTCACGCTGATTCCTGCAAGCTATGGACAATAGCCGGGCATTCGTGGCCCCACGCTTCCGAACAATTCCGCCGATATCAGGGTCATAGGAAAGAAGTTCGAGTTGTTGTCCGGCCGATAGGGCACAAAGGCGACGTGGCCATCCCTATGCAGTACATTGCCGCCCGGGCGCCGGGCGCCGTGCGCCATGTCCGCGGGGTCCGGCGTTACGCGGTCCCAGAGCACCGGCATCGCGGACCTGGCCGTGCTTTGCACGCGAGCGCTTCCCTCGAACACCGGCGCAGGACTGTGCACCCTGCCGTCCTCGTTCATCGCAGCGGGACCCCGCTCGAGGTAGTCGCGCATAAACGCGACTGCCTGCTCGTCGCTAAAGAGGGTAAACGGCACGTAGATGTATGCCGCCGACGTCACACAGGCGGGATTGTCCCACGCGCCCGCCTCCACCGCGCGCCGGCTGGGATGCGCCGGACAGGCGAAGTCCGTGGGGTCGGCGAGATATTTGGGGTAGATAGTATCCATATCCGGCGTCCAGTTGAACGGATGCGGATTGAGCGGCGGCAACTGGCCATCGTTCTCGTTCGCGTACATCGCTAGCGCCAGCGCGATCCGACGCATTTGTTGGGCGCACACGGACTGGGCGCGCATGTCGCGGGCGGCGTCCACGGCCGGTATCAACACAAGCACAGCCACGGCGGCGAGACTCAACCCCGCCAGATACTCGATGATCCATCGGCGATTCACGTCTTGTGTCATCGTTATGCCTCCTCAGGGGACGCCAAGCTGTTTCGTTTGTTGGCCGCCATTGCGAGACGGCAACCCGCGGTGACGGCTGCTCCGGCGAGAAACGGCCCGCCAAACCATGGCGCCAATAGCGCCAGCGCGATGAACACCGCCCCGGCCGCAAACCCGAAACCGGCGCGGACGTACGGCGAGAATTCCCGAATCTCGCGTTCGATGCGCATCAAAGCCAATCCCGCGCCGACGCCGGCGGCGATACCCCCTAGCACAACCAAGGCCAGACCTGCTTGCAGCCAGCGCGCGCTGTATGTGTTCAGTTCTAGATGTAAACGCTGGCCCTGCGGCGCAAGAGCACGCTCGAAATGGTAGGGTTGACCGGTGACGGGCAGTTCTATGGACACTGGTAGTACCCCGGCGATGGTCTGGTCCAACGGCTCACGTTCCACGGGTTCGCCGGCCGCCTGCGGTTCGCCCTTGTAGCGCGCTTCGCGCGATGCGCCCGCGCTTGCCGCTGGGGCATTGATGTCCGTGATAAAGAACCGCTCGACGCCCTCGCGCAAGGCAAACACGCGGGCCTCTTCGTGGTCCGTGGCCACCCGGCTCATCAGGCCCGCGAGCGCTGCTTGGCGCGGAGTTTGGCGCATGCGGAAATCGCCCTGAGCCGAGCGCACGCGGCGTTCTTCCGGCAGATACACGATCCACGTCAACCGGTCAGCGAGAATATCCGCCACGGGCGCGTCGAACCGGGGGCGCCGCAGGAAGTCGCTGGCGTCCGCTACTTGCAACGCGTAGATGAGCTGCGCTTCGAAACGGCCTTGGTTCGATGCGATTAGCGGAAGCAAAATCTCCTCCTCGCCGTTGCCCTTGGCCGGTTTTACGGGGCGGCCAGCCACTTCCGCGCCCCAGACTTCCGCGCCTTTGGGCAGCGTGAGCCGGAGGAATTGGCGTTCCGTGTTTCGAAGGGTGTAGCGCGCCCGATTCACCTCCAGTCCTTCTTCGGTGACGACAGTTTCGATGGTTCCCGATTCGATAGCCGCCACACGCACGCCCACATCGTCGAGGCGCTCCAGTTCGAGAGTCAGCCGATGGGGCGCTTCCGTATAACGAAAGGCGAACAGGACGGGATGCGCCGCCCGTTCGGCCATGGCCTCGGACACGGCGCTCACGTCCACGCGCGTGAGATTGTGAAGTTCCGGCCCCGGCCGCACTTCCACGTTGCCCCGCACAGCCAACGCCATGTGACCCTGTTCGCGCACAAGGCCAGGCAGCTTGTGGCCTTGCAACACAGCCGCGCCCTCATCGATCTCGATGGGTATTTCGTAGGCGAGCGCCAGTTCGTAGGCCTCGTCAACATCATGATTCGTGCGCACGATGATACGCTGCGCGTCGTCCTTATCTTCGCGGCTCCATTGCGCGCCCCGGCCCTCGACAGCATGCACGTTTGCTTGAGCCGGAAGATCGGCGATGAACTCACGCGTCTCGCCGCGCAAGACGGTGTACTGAATCCGCGTTTTAACCTCCAAGAACCTCTCCGCCACGGTGATAAGGGTCGCGGACTCAGCCGCCAAGCGCAAAGGTTCCGGCTCCGCCTCTATCTCTTCGGGCGGAGGCACGGTCCACATGATGCGAACCTGTTCCGTGCGCGGAAAAGCGAGCCGGGCGGTAAGGCGCTCCTCGGCGGCGTCTTGCTCGATAATCGAGGCGTCGGGCATGTCCAGTTTCGCTTGGGGTTCGGGCAGAGACAGGGTCATGGAGGTCTGCGGCGCGCCAAAGTGGCGGAAACTGAACCAGAAATCGCCTTCCTCCCCCGAAATGGAAACATAGAAATCCACCTCGAGTTCGTAATCGCCGGGCTCTTCCAACTGCAGGGTAAGCCAACCTCGCTCGCCCGCCAATAGCGGCTGGCGT
>PUMX01000045.1 GCA_003552485.1 Candidatus Hydrogenedentota bacterium | reverse complement strand
TGCGGCACGGCCAAGCCGGACATCGTGAAATCTGGGGCCAAGTCCGGCGCCGGGCGCGAACCTCACGACAAATTCGGCTCACTGCGCCCTCACGCACTTCAAGTAGGGTTAGTGGCGGATCCAACTGGACGGCGGCGAGAACCAATGGCTTGTTCTTGGTCAGCGCTTGAGCATTGGCTGGGCGCCGGGCGGGCGGCTGCTTGCCTTGAACGGGCGGTCAATGCCCAGAGAATCCCAGTTCTACGGCGAGTTTGCCCGTATATTGCACTAGCCGCTGCAGGTAGTCTTCTCCAAGGTCTATCACGTTTCCGCCACGCATGAAGAGCAGGCTGTTTGTGGCGACAATGACTTGGTATTCTTGCGCGATCTTGAGCAGTCCTTGGTGTATGAGCAGGCTGTTCTCATGATCCTGGCCCGTTTCCGGACTGTCGATGAGTATGATGGTCTCGCCGCCGTGCCGTTGGCTCTGAAGCGAGTCCAGCACGCCCTGTCCGTGCGATTGAAACATGGCGCGAATCCCCTGAAGCATTTGCTCGCGTGACGAAAAGGCGCCACCGAGGACGGGGTTAAGCGTTTCCGTTGTGATGTATTTCACCTGGTCCTTGTTGCTGGACTTGTCGAGCGTACATGTTTCGCACGAGGCGATAGCCTTTAGCGTCGTGGATTTTCCTGAACCATTGGGGCCAATCAAAATGTTATATCCCGGCTCGAAGCGCAATTGCGCGTCGCCCGGCTCGAGTTTCCGAATTTTGGTTGAATGGTTTATGCAAAGCCGAATGCTGTGTATCATGTGATGATCGTCCGTTTATTTCACTTCTGATTTGCGGTGATTGTGCAGTAGCGCATGGGTTCCGATGGGCAAGCCCGCGTGCGCGGCGACTACCGGGCACTTGACCTTAAAGAGAAAGAAGATATTTGCGTCTTCATCGCTGAGTGTCTCGTAATTGCCTTGCCCCTTGGCGATGATAACATCGGCTTCGCGGAAACGGCGGCGAAAGGCCTCGCTGCAGTCCGCGAGAATCGTCCCGGGGGCGTCTGATCCGTTATCCATGACCTCGACAAGTTGGGTAAAGCCAGCGGCTTCCGCGTCGGCGTAGGTGACGTCATTCAGAACGGGGCATCCCCGCACGGCAAGCGTGACGCGTTCGAGCGGCAATCGTTCAATCAACAGGCGGTCAAGAACTATCTCGCCCGCGTTATCCGCTAGGTACAGAATCTTCGCGGCATCATGCACCGCTTGCCGAAGACCCTCAACGTCCCCGTGAAACGGCTCATTAAGCGTGTTGCGAACCGCCCCCTCGGCGTCCTTCTCACCAATACCGCCTTTAACGCCCAAGTCAACGACGTTTCCTGCGATTGCCAAGCGCAGCGCCCTGAAGAAGGGGTCCGCCGATTCCTCGACCTCGGCGGCAAGCTTCGGCAGCATTTGTGTCGTCAGCGCATTGAAGCGCCTTTTCGCGTCCAGATACGGATCGGCTATGCCGCTTAACTGGCGCACCCGCCGATGCAGCCTCTGAGCAAGCGCGGGCGGAGATTGCGAGAGGTCCATCTCCGCGGTCTCGGCCAGCAGGGTGCGCACGATTCGTTCATGGACGGCGGCGTCCGGGCTTGCAAATCGCGCCGCCCCCAGCGCCTGCTGGATAAGGCAGGGAATGCACTCAAGATGGGTGTCCACGCGTATTTGTCTCCCTTCTACCCCGCTGGGCGGCGGTCTGTTCGTCCACTTCGCCTTGCCAACCATCCCGCGTTGATTGGACGCAATCGAACCGCGCAATGTAGGGCTTGATGTCGAGGAGCGGCGTCTCATCAAGCATATCCGCCCCTCTGAAAGAGAGCGCGCCCTTGTCCACGCCAATGAGCTCCACAATGCTGAGGCCGATCGGGTTGGGGCGGCAGGGCTTGCGGGTCGCGAACACGCCGCGCTCGATATCCTGAAGATACGGTTTCACTTTCAGTTGGGGCGCGCCTGCTTGATGCCAATAGTAAATGAGCATGACATGGGAAAAGCCATCGAGATCGCTCAGACCTTCGATGAACGCCGGGAACACCTCTACCCGCCCTTCGCAATCCTCTGCGAACGCGGGCTGGATAGGCGTGCTGTCGGGCTCCCTATGCTGAGTACGAATCACGCCAATGGGACAAAATACGATCGAGGCGCTGTCCATTCTTCAATCCCTTCCTAGCCAACGCAAAAAACTCCACACAATGGGCGCAAGCGCGCATGAACAAGCGCGTGGCGGCGCGCAATGTCAAGACGGCGTCCCAACGGACGTAGTGCTGGCGCCGAAGTGGGATCGCTTGAGATAGCCCGTCCATGCGCCGCGCCGTGTGTTCAGTCGTCTACACCAGCGAGCCCTTGGGCCTTGATTTCGCGCAGGCGCTCGTCGCCGATGCCGCGCACGCGGGTTAGTTCATCGACGGAGCGGAACGGTTGTTGTTCGCGGAGTTCGACGATCTGCTCGGCGTATGCCGGGCCCACGTGGACGATCTCTTGTAGTTCCTCGACGCTGGCCGTGTTGATGTTCACACGGTCATTGGTTTCGCGGGGAGGGCCTTCCCGGGCGGGCTCGACGCGGTAGGAGCCATCCTCTTCCGCATACACGACGATGGTCCCCTGATGATCCGTTCGGTAAACGGTGGCGCCGGCCTGACGATAGAGGGCCAGAGTCTCGGCGTGAGGATGGCCGTACCGGTTGCCGGCCCCACAACTGATAACCACAACCTCGGGCGACAATGCCTCGATGGCCTCCGCCGTATCGCCGTTGCGGCTGCCATGATGGCTCGCCTTATGCACATGCGCTGGTTCGATGTAGCCGCTGTGTTCGCTCAGCCACCAAGTCCACTGCCGCGGCTCCGCATCGCCCATGAGCGAGGCCCGGAAATCGCCGTACTCGACGATGACGCCGACACTGTTGTCGTTGTGGCCCCAACCCGGCCGGCCGGGCGCGGGCAGAATCTGCAGCACGACTTCGCCCAGCGTGATCCGTTGCCCGTCGGCTTCGAGCACCGCGGTGTCCGCCGCATCCAAGGAGTCGAGCAGACGCTCGTAGGTCCGCGTCGTGTGCGGCAGGCCGTTATCGAGGAAGTAGGACGGTTCGTAGGCCGCTATGACGTCTGGAAGGCCGCCGATATGATCCGCGTGATGATGAGACGCGATGACGAGGGAAAGCTGCTCGACGCCCACCCGTTCAAGGTACGCCAACGCGCCGGAATCCGCCTCGCCGCCGTCGTAAAGGGCCGCTTGACCCGTGGGAGCGCGCAGCAGCACGGCGTCGCCCTGGCCGACATCGATGAAGTGAATCTCGAGGGCGACGCTCGCAAGCGCGAGCCACAGGCCCAGCAGCAAGGCAGTCAGAAACCGTGTCTTCATAAATTGATATCCCCTTTGGGTCCGCGTTTCAAGCGGTCGCGTTTCTTGGCGAGGTCGGCGCGCCGCTGGCGCGTGGCCTCAACATCAAGGCTGAGGCTGACCTCAACCCTATCAGCGGCTTGGGTGGCCGTGGCTTGAATGACTTCGCCTTCCTGGGCGTTATTCGGCAACCACGCGCGCGGAACCTCCCACGCGCCCGACGCGCCCTCGAGAACCGCGCCGCCGTTATCCGTAAACCGCTCAATGATATAGGCCGCGTCCATAGATCCTCCCTAGCGTCAAGAGCATACGCGAAACGGCTGGTTTTACGCCAAGCCGATAGCCGGCTTGGATCCCGCACCGATGCATATGCTAGCGTACGCGAGACGGGAGGGCCCATTGCAAACCTTGCGGCGGGCAAGTAGCCCCGGCTTATCTACGGAGTAACGCCACACAGGAGAATCCCCACACTATGCGTATCGAGGAGTTTCTCGACCGGCACGGACTGGAAAAGGATCCCTTTGCGAACGCCGAAGAAGCACAGGGCGACGATGTACTACTGCGGCTATACCAGAACAAGACGTTTCAATATGGTCACCCGGAATGGCCCAAGTTCTGCGGACATCCGCCCGGCAACCAGTCGTCCATCGTTTTTGGCCTTAAGGGGAGCGGTAAGACGGCGATGCGGCTGGCGTTGCAGGAAGCCATCGAGCGGCACAATCAGGCTAACCCCAATGACCGCACATTGCTTGTTCCCTATGATGATTTCAACGCGTTCCTCAGCAACTGGCAAGCGCAGGTTCTGCGGGAGAGCGGAAAAACCGCCCCTAGGAATGAAAGAAGCTGGTCCAGCAACGACGGGATATCATTTCGCGATCACTGGACACTAGCGCATCATCTCGACGCCATCATGGCGCAGATTACGAGCGCTTTGATGGAGAGCACGCGGCAGGCTTCTGATCCCGCGGCGTGGGAGGAACATGTCCGTTACGATCTGCTGTTTTTGGCGGCGATCTATCTGACGGAACGGACACTGGATTACCGGCGGGCCATTCGGAGCTTGTATTCGCACTTGTTCACGCGCGGACGCCGCCGCCGGAACGCGATGCGGCGCATGACGGGCAATGTGGCGAGCCTCGGCGTTTATCCACTATACCGGCGTTTCCACAGCAGCGCCGTCTCGCGGCGGGTCCGGCGGCTCATCCAGGTGGTGGAACATGACCCCAGTTTGTTGCGCTGGGCGCTCAACCATATTCCGCCGCGCTACCTTGATGCGCAGCCCCTGCTGGGCGAACAAGTGAGTCCGCTGAATGAATCCGCGCGCTTCGAGACGCTCGAGAAGCTGTTGCGCGTCGCCCGCGCCGCTGGGTTCGCGCGGGTGGCGGTGGTCATCGACAAGGTGGACGAACCGACCATGGTGAGCGGCGATTACGAACGCATGGCGGATTTCGTGCTGCCTTTGTGGAACAACAAGGTACTCCAGACCAGCGGCATCCACCTGAAGATGCTGTTGCCCGCCCAGTTATATGACCGCGTGCGCAAAGGCGACAGCCGGTTGCTCAACATGGCCCGGCTTGACAAGGCCAACATCATCTACCCTCTGACCTGGTCAGGCGAGCACCTATACGAAATGCTTTCGGAACGGGCGGCCGTCTGCCTGAAGCCGGGGGCGGGAGACACCTTCGATTTGCAGCAGCTCTTTGACGCTGGAGTGACGCGCGATTCGCTGATACAAGAGCTGGCGAAGATGAAGCTTCCCCGCCACGCCGCGAAATTCCTTCACCGTTGCCTGTGTGAAGCCGCCACAAGCATTCTGCCCGGCGATATCGAGAACGGCGAGTTGCCCACCGTGCCCAGCCGCGTCTTTTACCGGCTCAGTGAGCGGTTCGAGGCTGAAATGGATCAGTACGCCCGGGATATGCAGGAGTTCTGAGCCGTCGGCAAAAAAAACGTCTCCGGCGTATGTCCCGTGTTGCAGGGCATACGGGCCTGCGTCACCAGAGTTGGTTTTGCCGGGGTGG
>PUMX01000535.1 GCA_003552485.1 Candidatus Hydrogenedentota bacterium | reverse complement strand
CGTATTGGGGACACAGTTTCCAATATGTGGCAAACTGGGGCGCGTTGACGTTGCTGTATCTGGTAGCTTCGTACGCCTACCGTACGCCCGAGCAAATCCACGGCGGAGCATTCGCCTTTTGTGTGGCGGTGGCGGCAGCTTCTCTCTACGGATTTCTCCAATGGGCGGGCCTTGATCCATTCCCATGGGCCGAAGAGGGCATGGGCATCTACGAGCAATTGCCGGCGAGCTTTGGTAATCCGAACTTCGCGGCGCACGCGCTCCTGCTCAGCATCATCTTGAATATCCGTCTGCTGACGACCCGCTACCAGATTCCCGCCACGGCGATGCTGATCATCTCCCTGCTTCATCTCTATATGACCCAGCAACGCGCAAGTCTGCTAGGACTCGCCGCCGCGGCGGCGGTGTTGGTGTCAGCGCAGTTGGCGTTCCGTTACGTGAAACGGCCGGTCACCGCCACGGGCGCGGCGCTCGGCTTGTCGGCCCTCATCGGTGTGGCAGGCCTCGGCGCGGCGCTGACATGGCATCATGCTCGCGCTGGGACCTGGTATCCCGTAGATGGTTCGCTCTTGTTGCGGTACAACAGCTATCACGGCGCGGCGCGGATGATCCTTGATCAGCCCGTGACCGGTTACGGCCCCGGTAACTACGAAATCGTTAACGCCAACTATTGGACGGATTACGAACAGCACTGGTACGCCACGCAACGGATGTTCAACCAGAACGTGCACAATGACTACCTCGAGATGGCCGTTGACGCCGGCATGCCAGCGGCTGCGTTGTACTTGGCCATCCTCATCTTCGCCGTGGGCCACAGCTTGTATCTGGCCTATTCGGCCGGCGAAGACCGGCGGCGCCGCTATCTTGGATACACGCTGGCCGCATTCTTCACGGCGTTCGCCGTGGACTCGTTCTTCGGCTTTAATTTGCGCGTGCCGGTCACGGCCGCTTTGCTGTTCGTCGCGCTCGGCTGGCTTGAAGGGCTTCACCTTGGGGCCCATGCGCCGCCCGCCGCCAAGTGGCTGGGATTTCGCGCGGCGGCATGGCGCGTTGCCGTGGTGGGCGCGGCGTTGGGCGTGGCTATCTTGACCACGCGGGTGTATCTCGGCGAGACCGCCACGCAACGGGGCCGCGGCGCCATGTACTGGGGCATCCCCCACGCTGCGCCGGCGCACTTTACCGAGGCGGAACGGCTCAAGCCGTGGGATTGGGCGCCAAGCCGCGAACGGGCTATGGCGCATCTCAGCTTGGAGCAGCCCAAACGCGCATTGGAAGCCTTGCGGCTGGCCGAGCAGAAGAACCCGTATTATCCCGAGACGCTCATACCGTTAGCGCACACCGCCATGGCGATAGCCGTGACTCCGCCTCAGCCGGGCGTAGATTCCCTCGCGGCCGCTGAGCGCATGGCGTTGCTGCAAGAAGCCAAAGCCGTTGCGCGGCGTGGCATCGACCTTTGCGAGCCGGCGTACGAGTTTCACGAAATCAAGGGTAAGACGCTTGCCTTTGAGGCTGCGCAGCTCACGCAGGACGAAGCGGCCGCGGCGGAGCTGTGGGCCCGCGTTGAGCCCCACGCAGAGAAGGCGCTTCGCTATGGCTCGCCCTCCCAAGGCGAGATGTTCCGCCTCATGGCGCATGCGCGGCTCGCGCTTGGCCGCCCAGATGACGCCGAAGAGGCGTTGACGCGCGGGGTCGAGCGGGAGCCCGCCAACTTGAGCCTGTGGCGCCTGTTTCTGCGCTATGCGCAGAATCAGGGTCGGTTTGACGTGTTCGAGCAGGCCGCCCATACGGCGCTAGATCGCGCGGACCTGCCAGCCGAGGCGCGGGCCGAACTGCACCAGACGCTTGCGCAGACGTTGCAGCAGCGCGACGGCGATCAGGAACGGATCGAAGAGCATTTGTTGAATGTATGCGAGTTCGCCCCGCAATCGCCTAGAACTTGGCAGCTTCTCTCGGGGTTCGCCCGGGAAAGCGGGCAAACAGACGCGATCCGCCGCGGTTTGGAGCGGGCGCAAGTAGGTTTGGAAGGCGAGGGGACGCTGGAGGCCGCAATTGTGGATGTGCTCGTGACCGCCTACGAGGGGGGTGATCCGGAGTACGTCGAGGCCGTTGAATCATTGCGCGATCTGTCCATTCGCGCGGCTGCGGGCGCTGAGGCGCCGTCACCCAGTCTGCATTGGGCGGCGGATCTTCTCGTTGATGAACTCGCTCAACGCAATCTGGCCGAGGACGCCGCCGGATCGGTCCTGCTGCGCTTGGCGAAAGTGTATTTCCACGCCCATGCCTACGACGACGCTCTGCAACTGCTTGCCAGCGCATTTCCTTTGATCGAAGGCGCGGACCGGGCTACCGCCTTTGCGTTGCAGGCGGAGACGCAGCTGGCCCAGGGCGAGCATGAGGCCGCCGTGCGCACGTTGCGCCAGGCCATTGTGGAAGAACCGGGAAATGTCCATTACCGCGCGGGATACGCCCGCGTGCTTGCGCAGGCCGGACAGACCGAGGAAGCGCGCGCGCAATACGAGATGATCCTGGATTCCCCGGAATTGGACGAAGAAAGCCGCGCGTTACTCCAGCAAGAGATGACGGCGCTGGATCACTAGCCGGGCCAGCGCGCGCCATGGCGGCTAAAGAGCGCGGACAAGCCCCTTCAGAAACCCATACGAAGCGGAAAGGAACAACCATTGACCAAGAAGTCATTCACCATCGCCGTGCTCGAGGGCGACGGGATCGGACCGGAAATCACCCGCGAAGCGGTCAAAGTCCTCAAAGCCGTGGAACAGAAAAGCGGCGTTGTGTTCGAGCTCAAATACGCTCCGTTCGGCGGCCAGGCCTACTTCGACACGGGCGCCTCCTTTCCCGAGGAAACCAAGGCGCTCTGCGACGCGGCCGACGCGATTTTGAAGGGGCCTATCGGCCTCAGCCACGAGCAATCAAAGAAGATCCCCGTCGAGGAGCAACCGGAACGCGGCGGGCTGCTGCCGTTGCGGCGCCGCTACATGACGTACGCCAACTTCCGGCCCGTCTACTTGCCGCCGGAACTTGCGCACTTCTCGCCCTTGAAGCCGCGCGTGATTGAAGGCGGCATCGACATCATGATGGTCCGTGAATTGGTGGGCGGACTGTACTTCGGCGGCAAGGAGCAAGGCGTCAACGCCCAGGGGCGCCGCTACGTGAAGGAAAGCTTGGACTACGACGAGGACCAGATCGCCCGCATCATGCACGTGGCGTTCAAGGAGGCGCGCAAACGCAAGAAGGTCTTGCACAACGTGCATAAGAGCAACGTGCTCATGTCGAGCGTGTTGTGGAACGAGATTCTCGAGGAAATCGCCCCGGAATACCCCGACGTCGAGGTGCGGCATGTCATCGTCGACGCCGCCGCCACCCTGCTCTGCCTCAAGCCCACGCAATTCGACGTCATGGTTATGGAGAACATGTTCGGCGACATCCTCAGCGACTTGGGCGGAGGCCTGCTGGGTTCGCTGGGGTTGATGCCGTCGGCCTGTATCGGCGAGCAGAAGTCCTATTACGAACCGAGTCACGGGTCAGCGCCGGATATCGCCAACCAGGGCATAGCCAACCCGTACTCGATGATTGGGTCGGTTGCCCTAATGCTCGAAAAGAGTTTCGGCATGGACGAGGAAGCCAAGGCGATTTGGGCCGCCATCCGCGACGTCTTCGGCGCTGGCTACACCACCCCCGATCTGGGCGACCCCGAAGGCGGCCAACACGTGATCGAGACGTCGGCCTTTGGCGATCGCGTAGCCGGCGCCGTACTCGGGGCCTAGCGTGTTGTTCCCATGACTCAGCCCGCCCCTATTCCCGAGGATCTTCGCCGGTCCCCCGCGGCGTATGGGGGGTTGAGCGTTGGCGTGATCGGATGGGCGCTTTCACCGGTGCTCATCCGCTTTCTCAGCGAACCATTTGACCCCTTCACCCAGGCCTTCGTGCGCTACTCCTGCGCCGCCTTGGCGTTGACGCTCCTATGTCTCATATGGCTGCCGCGTCAACTCGCGGACGCCGTGCGGCAATGGCGGCCGTTGGCGGCGTTGAGCGTTGTTCTCGTGGTATTCCAGTACCTACTGACCGCCGCCTGCTTTGGCGCCACCCCGACGATCGCGCAACTCCTTCTGAAGCTGGGTCTGCTGTTCGTCATCCTCCTAAGCTTCGTCCTCTTTCGCGAGGAGCGCAGCGTGATAAAGAGCCTACCTTATATCGTGGGCACGTTGCTGAGCCTTACCGGTGTGGCGCTGGTGCTCGCGCAGGATCCCGGCTCGCTGGCGCCCCGTATTGATCGCTACGCGCTGATGCTCTTCATGGCCGCCGTGTGCTGGGCGATCTATGTCGTCACGGCCAGACGCCTCGCCTTCGGCCTGCATCCCGTCGCCATGTTCACGATGCTCGCGGTCTATTGCTCGGCCGGGCTGGGCCTGCTGTCGGTGCTCTTCGGAAACCCCGCCGCTGTGCTCGGGCTTGACAGAGACACTAGCCTGCTCCTCATCTTCTCTGCCCTGTTTCCTATCGCCGCCGCCCATCCCGCCTATCATTTTGCACAAAAACATCTGGGGTCCGCCTTCTGCGGCAGTGTTGAACTGCTGAACCCGCTGATCACCTTTATATTGGCCGTCATGATTTGGCCCGAGGAGCGGCTGAACGCCATCCAGTGGATTGGCGCGGTCGCGCTGCTGACGGGCAGTTTTCTTGTGCTGCGTTCCCGCCGCCACGCCATCGAGCTCACCGAATAGCGCGCTCCGATTTTTTTACGGGACAGAGCGTTTATTTTGTTACAAAACGCACTTGTCTTGCTTGCTGGTTCCGCCGAACGCTCCAAACGACCCTGCTTTTGTCTCTCCGGCAACAACTGTCTTCCGGCAGGGCTTCGATCTTTCCTCAAGAAAACGGCCAACGTGGCCGATGAACCACTAGCAAGGCGGAAATTCAGGGTAACGACGGACGCAGGTCGAACTGGGACAGCCAGGCGCCTATCAACTCTGGCCGCCGGATGTGGGGTGAGCCAAGGCCAAAGCGAGTTGGCCTGGCCGAAAGCGTCGAAGAACGGAGACTTCGGCAAAGCGCTAACAAACAAGGAGGACAAAGTATGTCACTAAATATCAACACGAACATGGCGGCACTGAATACGGGGCGCATCCTTGGCCGTTCAACAAATGAGTTGAACAAGAGCCTCGAGCGCCTCTCCAGCGGCTTGCGCATCAACCGCGCGGCCGACGATGCCGCGGGCCTGTCCATTGCGGAAAACTTCAACTCGATCGTGAAGGGCACGCAGATGGCCCAACGCAACGCGCAGGATGGCGTCAGCCTTGTGCAGACGGCGGAGGGCGACCTTAGCGAGGTCACCAACATCCTCCAGCGCATGCG
>PUMX01000212.1 GCA_003552485.1 Candidatus Hydrogenedentota bacterium | reverse complement strand
GCTGTCGTTCAAGCCAATGGCGCTCATAGCCCAGAGAGCGAACTATACTCTGTGCGGGAGAAAGGAATTCTCGGTGACGGCGAACGCCATGAAGCGGCCGCCCTGCAGGAAATTCTCGACGATGTGGCGGATCGAGGCGGCGGCGTCGTCTTGTTTCCGCCGGGGCGTTACATCCTTGAGAAGACGTTGCTCGTGCCCTCGGACGTTCACATCATCGGTCACGGCAAGGCGACTATCTTCACGGGATACCGGCCTGAAGACGTCGATGGCTATGCGCTACTGGCTAACCAGGGCATCGTCACTGCCGAGGGGTATGACGGCGCGGACGGCTTCTCCGTGCAGAACGTGGCGCTCGACTCGCCGCGCACGAACGGGATTGTGTTGGTTCATGCGCAAAACGGCTACTTCTCCCACATCTACGGCGTAGACGTTTACCATCACCATTTCGATATCGCTGGCTCCCGTAACATTGTGACGGAGAATCTGTTTCTTACGGGCCGCAGCGGAACGGCGCCCTATCAAATCGACGGAAGCCCCTATTACAACAACATCTGGGATGGCGACACCAATGTGCCGCCCATTCGCGATGACACGCCGAACGACGGTATTTTCTTGTCGGATTCCGTGATTCGTCCGTTAAACCGCCCAAATCACGGGATTCATCTCCATCGGCAAGGCGGGAAGAACATCTTCATACACAACGTGCTTGTCGAGCACGTCGAGAACGGTGTTTACCGGGATGCCGACTGTGGGCGTGAGGATGTATTTGTCTCGAACACCGTTTTTCGGGATACGAGCAATCGCGTCCTGAACTTCCGTCCGACGGACACGCCGGACCGCCGCGTGAAGTTCGACAACATTTCGGCTGTGCACGGCGGCGATGGAACGAGCATTGCGGAATACCACGGATGCGAGGATCTGGCTATAAGCAACACGGTTATTGAAGAGGAGAACGGCGGGGACGGCGTTTGCTTGAACCGCGTGGATCAATGCATGGTCCACGGTCTGACCGTACGTGGCGGCGGATCAGGCGCGGCAATTAAACTCAGGGATAGTAGGAATGTGGCCATTACGAGCCTGACTGTCCGTAATATGGGCGAAGCGCTGCACATGGAGGAATGCGCCAACGTGCGGTACAGCGGGATAACCACGGTGGACAGTGAAGGGAAAAGCGTTCCGCTCGAAATGCGCGGTGAGGACTGTCTGGCCCCATGGGAGACGAGTTGACGCCCAAGATCTGGAAGGTTCCGGGCGATTCGGCCTATCTCCGCTGGCCGGTTTTCAAAGGTGGCTCAGTATAGTGTAAACTACGCAACAACAGTTGCTTATATTTCAGTGGGCCGCATCTAGTGCTTTTTTGTGAGCCAAGCCGCCGGATACAAGACGATAGGCCGGATAAGCTGGAATCGAATGCCAGCGCGATGGTTATGCGTGTTGGCGCTTGGGGGGAGGATCTCATTTTGTAGGTCCGCCAGCGCCGTAGTATACTCCCGCGCTGAATGGACTTATCCAGAAGCAGTCCCAACCTCTCCTGCCTGACAGCATCCCTGCGTCGCAGAAGGCAATGGGTCAACACACTTTGATATTTGGGAGGACAAACCATGACAAAAGTGGATGCAAGTAAACTCCGTAATCTGGGGATGCTCGGGCATAGCGGCACCGGCAAGACCATACTTATCGAGAATCTGCTGCACAAAGCGGGTAAAACCTCGCGGCTCGGACGCATTGAGGATGGCAACACCGTGGGTGACTACCTTGAGGAAGAGAAGCAACGGCAGCAGACCATCAGTATGAAGCTGATGCATCTTGATTGGCAGGGCACGCGCATCCACCTCGTGGATCATCCGGGCTACGCCGACTTCCAGGGCGAGATTGCGGCATCCACGCCCGTCCTCGACGGAGTCGTCATTCTAGTGGACGCAACCACCGGCATCCAGGTGGGCACAGATATCGCCTTTAGTTACGCTGAACGTTACGCAACGCCCCGCGCTTTCTTCATCAACAAACTGGATCGCGACAACGCCGAGTACCAGCAAGTAGTGGATCAACTGCGAGAAACGTACGGCGCCCAGTGTGTGCCGTTTGTGTATCCCGTCGGTAAGGCGGCGCAGCTCGAGAAGGTAGTGAACATCCTCAAGGATAACGATGCGGCCGTGGCCGATGAAGTGTCGGCGCTTAAAGACAGTATGGTGGATGCGGTAGCAGAATCGAACGATGAGTTGCTCGAGAAGTACTTGGAAGAAGGCGAGTTGTCCGAAGAAGAGTTCAGCCGAGGCTTGCAGGAAGGCATTCAGAACGGCAAGCTCGTTCCGATATTCGCCGGTAGCGTGGAGCGCGATATTGGCGTCGAGGAATTACTCAACGCGGTGGCCGAGTACTTCCCTTCCCCGTTGGATCGCAACGTAGTGGCGAAAGACAAGCAGGGCGACGAGGTCGAGGTGAGCGTCACTACCGACGGTCCTTTCCTTGGGCAAGTCTTCCGCTCCGTAGTGGACCCCTTTGTGGGGCAGCTTACCTATTTCCGCGTATTTAGCGGCACGCTCAAGTCGGACAGCGAGTTTTTGAATGTCACCCGTGGCGTGAAAGAGCGTACCGGCAAGCTGTATCTGATGAACGGCAAGGAGCAGGTGCAGGTCGACTCCGTTGGCCCCGGCGACTTAGCCGCCATGACCAAACTGAAGAACACCCACTTTGGCGATACATTGGCCGCGCCGGGGAACGCGCTGCTGCTGCCCGAGATCGAGCTGCCCGAATCCATGGTCAAGCTGGCGATTTATCCGAAGTCGCGCGCGGACGAGGATAAGATTGGCGAGGCGCTCAATCGTTTGGCCGAAGAGGATCCCACTTTCTCTCACTACCGCGACTCCGCCACTAACGAGCACGTAATCAAAGGCATGGGCGACCTTCAGTTAGAGATTTTGCTGGATCGGCTTAAGCGCAAATTCAACGTTGAGGCGGAGACGCAGACGCCGAAAGTCGCGTTCAAGGAGACCATCCGCGGTAAGGCTGATGTTCAAGGCAAACACAAGAAGCAGTCCGGCGGCCATGGTCAATACGGCGACGTTTATCTGCGGCTATCTCCGAATGAACGGGGCGCTGGCTACGAGTTCATCGACAGCATCAGCGGCGGCGTTGTCCCCAGGCAGTACATTCCTCACGTGGACAAGGGGTGCCAGGACGCGCTCGATAAAGGCGTCATCGCCGGTTATCCTGTGGTCGACGTGATCGTTGAGCTTTACTATGGCTCGTATCACGACGTCGATTCCTCGGAAATGGCCTTCAAAATAGCCGCGTCTATCGCGATTCAGAAAGGCGTGAAGCAGGCCAATCCCTGCCTGCTCGAACCCGTTATGTACATCGAGGTGCTCACGCCAGAGGAGTTCATGGGCGACATCACCGGCGCGGTCAACGGTAAGCGCGGACGTATCCTCGGAATGGAGCCGTCGGGGCCGGGCCGGCAACTCATCAAGGCGCACGTGCCCGAGGCGGAGATTCTACGGTTTTCGACGGAACTTCGCAGCATGACGGGCGGGCGTGGAAGCCATACACTACGCTTCGACCACTACGACGAAGTGCCGGACCAGATCGCCCAAGGCATCATCGCGGAATACGAGAAGAAAAGGGCCTCGGGAGAGGGATAGCCCCAGGCTTCACAGAAGCGCGCCGGCGCGCCCACTCGGATGGGCGGCGCCGGCGCGTTGCATTAAGGCCCATACTAAAAGTAGCCCACGCCCTCGAAGACCACCGCGATTCGAACGTCCATCTCGTCATCCTCATCGACCGGTGTCTCCTCCTCCTCTTCGTCGTCTCCGCTGATAAAGGCGCGCAATCGCAAATGAAGCAGCGTGTGATCTTCCCAGTCTTCTTCGATGTCAAGCGGCTCGAAACCCCGGCCTGACGGTTTCAAGTTCCAACTGCGGGGATGCGGCGGATCCATATCCTTGCTGGCCAGTGTGAAAAGATCCTCGGGCTCCGTGATCACGTCCGGGCACTCTTCGTTACGGATGTCCGCAAACAGCGCAAAGTAGGGATACAAGGCGATGCCCATATGATCACGGTCATATGGCTGTTCGGCAAAACGCAGGGAGTATACGCCAGCGGGTAGCGAATCATTGCGGAAGTCACGGCGTTCCTCGTGAATCCTCACTATGCCGAGTAACGTTCCGTCAGAAATCTGACCATATGGCGCGTTGACGTCCGTCGGGGGACCGGCAAGCCTCAGCCGCTCAACCATCCAAAAGCTGATGAGAGGTTCCTCGCTTTCCGCGTCAAGCACCATCGTGGCGTGCCGGGAAAGCACGGACTCGAAGGCTTCCGGAACCGCATCAGGCAGCGGAGTTTTCTCGACATCGACTTCGAGAGCCGGTTCAGCGCTCGTGTGCAACAAAACGACGGCGAGCAGCACCCCACCGAATAGGCGGCGCCAACCCAAGACTCCCAATAGCATAATGGCTTATTCCTCCGCGTACAGACATCCAATCAGCCGGCTCGCTGCGAGCAGACTTGCGCACCATCATATGAAAAACGGGGCGCCGTATTACAATCGGCCCATTGGCGTTCTCCCGTGCATTCGCCAGTGCTTGCATACGTGACAACGGTAGGGCCATGGTCAAGCCTTGACGGGCGGGTTCATCGGCAAATCCTAACCGCGATCTTACTCAATTGCAAGAACCCATGGCATAACCGCGCCAGATAAACCTCAATACGGCGGCTCTATCTGCGTTGCACACTTCAAGGCCACGCGACTTGGCGCGATTGTAGTGGCAAAACCACAGGCTCCTCCTGCCCGGCATGGTATCGGACGGGCGTAACGCGGTATGATAGCCGCTCTGCTAAAGTGAATGTTCGGCTCCAGCTTGGCCGACACGTGTGTGTGCGTCGAAGACCGACACCCAGGGATTTCTATGAATTACGAGTACTCCGGCTATCTACGCTCTATATTGGACGCCCCGGACGTCACCACCCGGGATCAACTTGATCATGTGCTCTTTGGTCGGGAGGATTTGGCAAAGTGGCGGACCCATGACATGCCTTCCGACAAGGAGTGGCAGCGCGTGCCTGCGCAGCGAATGCCGACCGAGCACGGGGTCCGGATTATCGGCAAGTTTCACGAGATTCGGCAGATCGACAACCTCTCGGTTGATAATCCGAGTTTCTGGGCGCCTCTTAGTAACATCGGGGTTACGGATTCCCGATTCCCCATCGATGTCGAGCAGTGTCCTATCGCGGAGATCACGTATCGATGCATCAGCGATAATGCTTTTCCCGCCTGGATGTGGGCGTTCGAGGGGGCTCGGGAACTTGAGTTTCTCCCGCCGACGCCGCGTTGGCATACTGTGGCGCGCCGGATCGGGCACAACGGATATCCCAGCAGGCTGGATACGTTGGCGATCCGGC
>PUMX01000340.1 GCA_003552485.1 Candidatus Hydrogenedentota bacterium | reverse complement strand
TGCCGCCTCCGCTGGATCAAACACCAGCACTTCACGCGGCCGGAAATCAAAATCGCTTACGCGAAGAACAGCCGTGGCTGGCTCACTGATAGCGAAGGCGGCGCCGGAATCCTGGGTGGCGTAGCGGGTGACTTCGGTTTCTTCTTCATCCGTGGGCTCCATCGTGACGGGTCCGAAACGCAAAGGTTCGGGCCGTTCTCCGTCATCGAATTCGAGCGCGATTTCGATCTCGGGATCGCCCATGTCGACGTCTTCATCATCAGGGTTGAGAAAACGTCCGCCTTCGAGCATGACCAGCGCCCTCACGAAGTTTGATATCGCCGCCTGATCACTTTGTGGCGCGCTCGGCGACGCCATACGCCACCCCCGTTCCGGATGGTTCTCGAACTCAAGTTCGACGTCTCCCCGCGCGTATTCCATGCGGCGGATATCCCGGGCGGAACGCGTAATCAAACTGCGTTCCCGAAAGGCGTCGGGCGATTCCGGCAACATCCCCACCATCCCGGCGTCGATGACTGCAATGGAATCGCTGCCTTCCCGCCAGGCGTACAGGCCATTTTCATCGGGATCGGCGGTGTATGAACCAAAGTAGATGGTCTGTCCGTCGGGATGCTCGTCGGTCATCACGCGCACAAACGCGCCCGGCGGATCGAGCCCGTAGTCTTCGAGCGCTTCATACTCATCGATGTAACGCATACCCGCGGCGTACCGTACTTCATTAACCAGTTGCTCGATGAGTTGTTGCTCGCCAAGAGTCTCAAATGGGGCGGTGATGCGCCACTTCCCGTCGTCCGCATGTCTTTCAAAGACGATGGCGCCCGTTTCTTCGGGCCGAATACGCGCATACTCGAGTTGTGTTATGGGTTCCTCGCCCAGATCAACAAGATACCGCTGGCGCAGTTCGAGCAGTCCCCGGTCAAATTCGCGAAACGCATCCATTGACGCGAGAAACACGGCGCCATCATGGCTTTGCGCGTACCGCTTAGTCTGGGTCGGCTCCGTATCGCCGAATCGCACGCTTACCTCGCGCCCGTCCACACTCGATGCGGTAATGACGACCTCGGCCTCGTCCAAGCCGTACATGCCGAGTTCTTCGGGGTCTTCATCAATGCTGCGTTCGTTCACCATTGACGTGAGCTTGCCGGCTACCCGGTTCCAGGCGCCTTGTGAGGCCTCGAGCTCGTAGGGTTCGATAATGCGCCAGCGTCCGGCGCTGTCCCGCTCGGCTGTTACAGGATCACCGTCTTGCGGGGTGATAGTAACTCGCTCGAGTTCTTCGGCGCCGAACGGCGCGATGCGGCGCGCCTCGTGGTCGCGGGTGCGCGCCTGTTCTTCCGAGTGAAGCATAAGCCAATAGCCGCCTACCATCACCGTGAGGACCGCCAGTAGTATCAGGGTGGCGCGTGTATTCATCGGTACTTCCTCCGCACGGCATAGGTAATCAAGCCGGCCACCACGCAGACTTGCAGCACGCCCAAAGTGGCTAGCCAGGCGATGAACCGCTCCTGAGCCTCGGTGAGAATGATAGCCTGGCCGCGCCCTTCCGCGGGCCGGATTGCGATAAGCTCTTCGCTTTCCGTCAGCCAGGCGATAGAGTTCATGATGAAGTTTTGATGGCCCGGCAACACCGGCAGGAACGCGTTCGAGGCGAACTCGGACGCGCCCACGGCCACCAGCCGGGCGTCGCGGGTCTGGCCAGTATCGCCCACAGGAATGTCAGTGGCGCGCGTAGCGGCCATGGCTAGCGGCAACGGCCCCTGGGGATCGTCTTCATCCCGCTGCGCCTGGCCTGTTTGCAGCAATAGTTCGACATTCTGCTCAGACCAGTATTCGGGTGTGGTGCGCAACAGGGGCGTACGCGTCACCCGGTCGGGACGGCGCGGTGTGGGCTTTACTGCGCGGGCCATGGGCCATTGCATTTGCGCGGTAAACCCGCGGGTAATGGGATGCTCGTAGTTGTAATTGCCCAGGAAATCGCCTTCTTCGTCGTGCTCCGCCTGAAAACCGGCGGCCTCGTTCGTTAGCAGGATTTGCGTGTTCTGGCGTTCCGCGAAGATGAGCCCATCCGCCATGCGGACGCCGAACCTTTCCTCGATCCAGGGCCGTAGCTGTTCGCGCTCCAGCAACCCCATCTGTTGTCTGCGCCAAGGGTCAAGCATCACGAGGAGACGCCCGCCTTCTTCGACGTACGCGTCAAGCTGTTCACGCACACGCGGGGTGACGTCGCTGCCGAGCGCCATCAACACCAGCACGTCGGCATCGGCGGGAACTTCAGGTTCTGTCAGGCCAAGATTCAACGTGTCGACCTGATATCCCTCGGATTCGAGCAACACGCGCAATGATGAATAACCGGTCTGCGGGTCCCGGTCGTCGATTCCACGGCCGCCGTGGCCCGTTACAAAGTACACGGTTGGCTCGTCCTCGCGCACGATATTGATGAGCGCATTGGTGAAATTGCGTTCGGAGAGGCGCGGATTAGGGCCGGACAGGTTAAGCGCGCGCTGGCGTCCGCCCCGGTGCATCACGATCGTGCCTTGCGGCGACACGTTGTCCAGTCCTAAGCCTGTCAAACGCGCCCGGTCGACTTGCGGGTCGAGGAATTCGGTTTCAATCATGTCAGTATGCTCTTCGACACGGTCCATGAAGCGCCGCACGTTATCGCGCGCCATGTCGACGAGCTGGTCGCCTGTGCCCAAAAAGAAGCAGGTGACCTTGACCTCTTCATCAAGGTTCCGTAGCACTTGCACGGTAATCGGAGAGAAATCCCGCCGGCCTTCCCATGTCAGGTCCAAATAGGTGTCCCAGTGGCGGGCGAACGCATATACAGTAATGCAGATAGCGAGAAACATCAGGCTCGCGATGACGCTGTTCAACCCGTAGAGGCTGCGGGTTTTGCCCCCCGATTGGCGGGCTACCCCGATGAGCAATAGCGCCGCCCAGACAATCGCGCAAACCACCGCAATCGTCAGGGGCCCCAATACGGAAGCGGTGAACAGCGTTTCGCGCACCACCAAAAAGTTCAGGCTGATCGCCAACGCGATCACGGCGGCGATCCCGGCTATGGGCCGTGCGTACTTCATGGATTCAGGCCCTCCACTTCCGTGACTCGAAGACCCGGAACGTCAAGAACAGGAAAAATGCGGCAAACAGAATGTAATAGATGACCGCGTGCGGGTACACGATGCCTTGGGCCAACTCGTCGGCGTGGGCCTCGAGGGGCAGCGAGACCACGAGCTCGCGGAATATGCCGTAGATTAGTTCGAGAAACCGTACAGCGCCGGCTGGCCACGTCTCGGGCGCGGGAATGGCCTCAGGCAATTCCTTGCCCATCATGCCGAGTATCCATGAGCCCAGCGCCAAGCCGAAGGTCATGGTTCCGGCCGTCACTTGGTTGCTGGTCAGCGCGCTCACGAACAGGCCCAAGCTGAAGAACGCCGCCCCCATGAGCAGCACGGTAAAGACGCCGAAAACCAGCACGAGCGGCTGCAACGTAGTGAACGAACCCATAATGGTTAGGTGAAATCCCACCACGAGCATCAGCGTCATCAATGTGCCCAGCGACGCCAGGTACTTGCCGAAGATGATGTCGCGGTCGCGCAGCGGATGCGTCAGCAACAGCTCCATAGTGCCGCGGTTCTTCTCCTCGGCCAGCAGCCGCATGGTCACCAGCGGTCCGATGAACATGATCAACTGGCCGCACAAGATAAGGAACGGGCTGAGCAGCCATTCCTCGAGTTCAGGGATCTCCTGATACCCGTAGGCTTGGGGGTTTTGCGTAATGCGGCAGAACGAGATGAAGCTGCCCGTAAAATAGAGGCCCGACAAC
Organism: Candidatus Hydrogenedentota bacterium; assembly: GCA_003552485.1. GTDB lineage: Bacteria > Hydrogenedentota > Hydrogenedentia > Hydrogenedentales > SLHB01 > PUMX01. Next base: position 1,578 of record PUMX01000340.1, on the reverse strand, counting down.
ACCGCATACACGCCGAGTATTACGTAACCCACCGGCGTCGTGAAATAACTGATGAATTCCCGTTTGCAGACGGCCCACATGGCCCTCATGATTGTAAGGCTCCTTGGTTAGCTTGATCGGCCGCGATGGCCTCGACGAATACATCCTCGAGCGTGCGGCCCCGTTCCTGCAGGCTGCACAAGCGGTATCCCGCTTGAACGAGCGCGCGGCTTATGCCGGCGGCTGCGTCGCTAGCGGCGTCCGTCTCGACCACGAAAGGCCCCGTTCCGTCCATTTTCACCTGTTTAACGCCCTCCACGCCGGAAAGCAACGTCCGCACCTCCTCGCGAGGCCCGCGCGCGTCCACTTCGTAGTGACGCACGCCTTCCCGCGGGCCCGCGAGGTTGGCCATGGCGTCCTGAGCGACCAGCCGGCCCTCGTGAATGATCAGCACCCGCTGGCACAGCATGGAAACCTCGGGCAGGATGTGCGTGCTCAGCAGCACCGTGTGCTCATGGGCGAGATCGCGGATCATCTGGCGAATCTCGATGATCTGGCTGGGGTCCAGCCCCACGGTCGGCTCGTCGAGGATCAACACAGGCGGACTCCCCAATAACGCCTGCGCCAGGCCCACCCGTTGACGGTAGCCCTTCGAAAGATTGCGGATGATCCGGTTCGCCATGCCGCGCAACCCGCACTGCTCCATCACGCGCTCGGTCTCCCGCTGCGCCTGCCGGTGCAACACGCCTTTGACTTCCGCCACGTAGGCCAGAAACTTGCCCACCGTCATCTCGTGGTACAGCGGCACGCTCTCCGGCATATAACCCACTCGCCGCTTGACTTCAATCGGTTGTTCCGCGATATCGAAGCCGGCTATCTTCGCGCGGCCTTCCGTGGCGGGGGAGTATCCGGTGAGGATACGCATCGTCGTCGATTTGCCCGCGCCGTTGGGGCCCAGGAATCCGATGATCTCGCCTTGCGCCACCTCGAAAGAGACATCTTCAATCGCGGTGATCGGTCCGTATCGTTTGGTCAGGCCCTGCGCCTGAATCATGATAGATGCTCCCGTTACTTCGTGCGTTTCGTCCGTTCTTCGAGTACTTGAATTCTATATGTTGGCTACGCTACCATGTCAACACAAGATGTGGGGCTTGGGGCGCTTATCCAATACCGGTGGGCAAATGTTAGTCACGCGTGCTATACATTTCCTCACGGACTTTGCTTTGTCAAAAGTTGATCACGACGATTCCTTATAACACGCCAAGGGGTTGCAAGTCCATAGTTCATTGTTGCTAAAGGACTTAGGCGCATAGTTAGCGGTTTTTCGGCCTTTTTTATGGGGTGCTTTTCTGGATGGCACGCAATATGCTGAATAAGTGCGTATTGTTTGGCGTCTTCTGTGTAGCGGCAGCACCAAAAAAATTGGAAGCGATAATGGATATACAGTGTTGTGTATGTAAGCGAGTGCGCAAAGGCTCCATGTGGTTGGCGTCGGCGCCAAACGAAGCGCTCAGCCAGAATGCCAGCCACGGGTATTGCCCAGCCTGCGCGTCCGCGGCGTTCCGCGAGATGGAGCGCTTCTTTAACGCGCGCGCCGGG
>PUMX01000255.1 GCA_003552485.1 Candidatus Hydrogenedentota bacterium | reverse complement strand
GGCAAGCACAACGATGAGCGCGGCCGCAGCAGCCGCCAACGCCAACCCCAACCGTTTCTGTTCCACCATGGCTGGTGTACCTCCTGAGAAACCGGTTTCCCCGACCCGCCTTAACAACCCGATTTGAACCGCCTGCACGTCAAGATGCTACTTCTTCGAGAAAGACTGCGCCAGACATATTGCAACCCTGAGCCCTCTCGCCACATAAACGTATCGGGTTACAGGAACTCACTATTGTACCGCTTATCCGTCCTACGCAGCAACAGCGGCTCTCGCGTCAAAACCGAAACAGGCGCTAGCCTTGACGGATCCGGTTTCTTCCCATACACTTCACGTAGAGGACGTTCACAGCAGGAGCAAATCCATTATGAAACGAGTATGTTGCGCGCTGGTCAGCGGCTTACTGTTGCTTACGGCTCTGTCCACAGCCGGTTGCAACACCGTCCGCGGCTTTGGCCGAGATGTACAGACTGGCGGTCAAGCGATTGAACGGATGGGGACTGACTGAAGAACGCTCCCACTCGAGCGTATGGAGTGGATCGGTTAGCCTCTTGACGCGAGAGCGGAACGTCATCAGCCGCAAGAAACACATTGAAACCATTGAGCGCATGTTTGTTGTAGCGCTAATAAGGTTCATTCAATCGACTTGGCGTCGACGTCGCCTGTTTCCCAATCATCTGTTGAAATGCCCTTACGGTTGTCGAGCGCCGTTGACTCCAGGGATGAATAGGCCCCCAGCCACAGCGGGTTGCCGTGACGGATTAGGAGCTTGTAAGGCAACACTGTAAGACCCTTTCGTCTCGCAGGCAATGGACCCCGATTACAGGGCGATTGGTTCTTTGAAATGGTGTAAGCCGTCTGCTAGAGTACGGTTTCGTTGAGGAGCAGGGGATATGCGCCAGCCCACCGCCTCGACCGGTTCAAGCCTTGTAACGTCGCCCTCGCAGCACATCAGTGGAAGAGTATGGAAGATGCCGGAATCCAACAAGCCATCGATCCTGGCTGTGATCCCCGCCCGATACGCTTCCACCCGGTTCCCAGGCAAGGTGATCGCCCCATTAGCCGGCAAGCCCATGGTGCTGCACACCTATGAACGCGCGCGCCAAGCCTCGTTAGTGGATGACGCGTTGGTCGCGACCGATGATCAACGTGTCGTTGATGCGCTTGCTCCTTGGGGTGTTCAGTGTGAAATGACCCGGGCGGATCACCCCTCGGGAACGGATCGCTTGGCGGAAATCGCATCGCGCACTGAGGCCGATATCCTTGTCAATGTTCAAGGCGATGAGCCGCTTATCGAGCCCGCCGCCATTGACGCAACCATACGCCCGCTGCTGGAGGATGAGAGCATTCCCATGGCCACGGCGCGCCGGCGACTGGATGACCCGGAGCAGATTCGCGACCCTAACGTGGTTAAGGTGGTAATGGATCAGCGCGGACGCGCATTGTATTTTTCCCGCTGGCCAATACCGTACGTGCGCGACGCCGGGGGAGAGGACGCGAGGCACGGGTATTGGCAGCATATTGGACTTTATGTTTACAGGCGGCGGTTTGTTCTTGAATACGCCGAGATGCCGCCAACCCCACTGGAACTTACGGAAAAACTTGAACAGCTGCGCGTTTTGGAGAACGGGCGCCCTATCGCCGTGGTGGAAACCGCATATGACTCGATTGGCGTGGATACCCCGGAGGATTTGAAGCGCGTGGAGGCTTTGCTTAGCGGACGCGAGAGGCGGGGATAATGCCGAAATATGTCTTTGTAACGGGCGGTGTAGTCTCGTCCGTGGGGAAGGGGATCGTAGCGGCGAGCTTGGGATTGCTGCTGAAGACGCGTGGGCTGCGTATCGCCTTGATGAAACTCGACCCGTACATCAATGTCGACCCAGGCACCATGAACCCATACGAGCACGGCGAAGTGTTTGTTACGGATGACGGGGCGGAAACCGACCTGGACCTGGGGCATTATCAGCGCTTCACCGGCGTCAAGCTTTCTCAGAAGAGCAACGTAACCACCGGCGGCATATACAACGCCGTTATCCAAAAGGAACGGCGCGGCGAGTATCTTGGAAAGACGGTTCAAGTCATCCCGCACATCACCGACGAAATCAAGCGGCGCATCCGCATGTTGACAGCCGAGGAGGAAGAAGAGACAGACGTGGCCATCATCGAGATCGGCGGCACTGTCGGCGACATCGAAAGCCTGCCTTTCCTCGAAGCGATCCGCCAGTTTCACCTTGATGTGGGCCGGCAGGATTGTTGCACTATTCACGTCACCTTGCTTCCCTATGTCGAGGCAGCGGGCGAACTCAAGACGAAACCTACCCAGCACAGCGTTCGAGCGTTGCGGGACATTGGCATTACCCCTAACGTCATCATATGCCGCACAGGCAATCTGCGCCTCAGCGCCGGTGAACGTCAGAAGATCGCCATGTTCAGCAATGTGAGCGAGGAGTCCATCATTGGCGCGGAGGATATCTCGCCGATCTACGCCATCCCTCTTAACTTCCAGCAGCAGGGTCTGGACCAGACTGTGCTGAAGATTCTCGACCTGCAGCCCGGCGATGGCGACCTCCGGGAGTGGCGGGAAATGGTCGATCGAATTGAATCGCTGAAAAAGCATGTGCGCATTGCCGCCATAGGTAAGTATGTTTCGCATGACGACGCGTACAAGAGCATTCACGAGGCTCTTGTGCACGCGGGGGTATACTCTGATTGCCGCATCGACCTGGACTGGGTGGACTCGGAGCAACTGGAAACCGGAGCGTTCGACCCGAACACGCTGAGCAATTACGACGGCGTCATCATCTGCCCGGGATTCGGACGCCGCGGAATAGAGGGCAAGATTGAGGCCGTGCGCTGTATTCGAGAGGGTGGCATACCATTTCTCGGCATCTGCCTGGGCATGCAGATCGCCGTTATCGAACTGGCGCGTAACGTCTTGGGCCTTTCCGAGGCGAACTCGACAGAGTTTGATCCCGAAACGCCGCAACCCGTCATTTCCTTGCTGAGCGAGCAGCGGGGCGTGCGAGAGATGGGCGGCACCATGCGCTTGGGCGCTTACCGCTGCGATCTAAACCACGGCGCGAAAGCCCATGCGGCATACGGGGTGGACGTCGTCTATGAACGGCACCGGCACCGTTATGAATTCAACAACCAATACCGCGAACGACTCGAGAACGAGGCGAACATGATCGTCAGCGGCGTCCACACGCGCGACGGACATGAGCTCGTCGAAATCATGGAGCTTCGCGACCACCCATGGTTCTGCGCGAGCCAGTTTCATCCCGAGTTCACAAGCATGCCACTCAAACCACAACCCCTTTTCCGCGAATTTGTGCGGGCGGCGCTGAAGCATCGTGAAGAACACCGACGAGATTAGAGCAACGCTCGCGCGACTGCATCGGCTGCTAGAACAGCGGGCAGCCCTGGACAAGGGCGCTGGCGGGTCGGATGAGGCGCAAGCCGCGGCGGCGCGCCAAGCGTTGGAGTGCCTCATAAGCGGTCTTGTCCCGGAAGTGGAGTCCATCCTTAAGGCGCAGCATGCCCGGATAGACGACATCAAGCAGGCGCGAAACGAGTTGGCTAAAAAGACCGCCGCTGGGCATCTCGCGCCGGAGGAGGCCAATCGGGAAGGCCGCCGTCTGCAAGAGGCCATGACGGAAGCACAGGACCTCATCGGCGAGTGTCAAGCCGCGCTGAAAGCCGCGGGACACAGTGAGACCGGCGTAATCGGCGTGAGCAAATCAAACGAACAGGAGCGGCGCCTGTTTGAGAGTCGAATCCATCTCTTCTGTATCGGCATACTAACCGCCGCCACCGTGTTCCTTCCCTGGCTTCGTCCAGGACCAAACCTCGGCGCGTTCTCGCTGTACGAATTCGGCCCCTGGTTCGCCGCGGAGATGGGGGCCGCCCCGGGCATTGGCCTCACATGGCTGCCGTTCGCCTTGTTTCCTATGCTCGCCGCGGCGGCGGGGCTGGCCACCGGTCATCGCCGGGCCGGATACGCTGTCAACGCGTTGGCCGGCTTGTGTCTGGTGTTGTACCTTGCGTTCGTGGGCCTCTACCTGGGGCATCCAGAAGGGGCGCGCGCCGGAATAGGCGGCGCGTTTCGCATCGGCGGAATCAGTTTTTGTCTCGGCGCGGCGCTGCTGATCGCACACGGTATGGTACGCCAAAGGTGGCCGGCTAGTCTGGCTTGGTTCGGTCGACTGCGTTGGCTATCCGGCCTCTACGTTGTCTTGGTGATTGTGGCCGGCGTGTGGCATGGCCTGACGGGCGGCGGTTACGCCTTGAGTTTCTCGACGGAATACAACGCTGACGAGCATCAGGTTGTGACCACCATGCGCAACACGGGCCGGGAAACGGTTCTGATGTTCCTTCCATGGCCGGAGGGCGCGGCGTTTCGAGACCCGGACCAAGCCGCTTTTGGGGGGCTTATCCGCGTTCACGATGAGCAAAGCGGCGCCTATCCCATATACCCTGAGACGCGTGAGGCTTGGTCCGCGCCAGGGCATCCCCTCACAGAGGAAGGCGCCGTCGAGCTTCCACCAGGCGGGACGCTTAACATCGTGATCGACTTAGACGCATTGCAGGAAGCCGGAGTCCACCTCGGCGCGCTGCGGGTTGAATACACAGATTGGGCGGGAAGGCGCATCCATGGCGTCGAAGTCAGCGGCGCGGGTTGAGTGCGCTCTCAGCTTCCGTCGTTCACTAGGGCCAGCGCATTGGTTACAAGCGCCGCCGCATAGGGATCTGCAATAACTCCGCCGGGAATCCATGCATCCCCATCACGTTCGAGACCTAGAACAGCCGCGCCATGGGTGTTCACGGCCGCTCGTACGGTTTCGGCGTGCGTATCCCGCGCTGACGTGTAGGCCGCCAGATGATACAGGGTCTCGGCCGCCTGCGAGCCTTCGAGTTCATCGATTCCTTGAAGCGCAGCTTCGAAGAACGATTCCCACGCCGCTTCCTCGAACAACAGATCTCCAAGCGGCCAATACGCGATCGCCTCGTAGGGCCGCCAGCGCTCCGTATCATCCAGCTCCGCGTACCGCACGGACGCCTCAAGTTCTTCCAGGCGATCCTGCCAGAACTCGGCCGGTTCGCCTGCGGCGCTGGCAAAGGCTGCGGCGGCCTCCAAGGCCAAGTAGATCGACAAGACCAAAGCGGGTTGCTCGGCGTCTCTCATGAGTTCTGGTTCATACGCGGGCAACGGCTGACGGGTGCGGCCATCGCGCCATGTGGAAAGGAGTTCTGCGGCGGCCTCTACGGCAGGCCAGGTTTGCTCGATGAATTCGGCCCGATCGTCGCCGTCCAGATGCTCGCGATGGCGTTCAGCGGCCCGCACGAACGCCACGACGGCGCAGATGTCCAACACGTGAACCGGCGCGGCCGCCCCGCCGTCGCGATACAACTGGGCAGGAAGG
>PUMX01000416.1 GCA_003552485.1 Candidatus Hydrogenedentota bacterium | reverse complement strand
CATTTTCACAGCCGGTTTTCGAGACGGAATGCAGCTTTCGCAGCATGACGATGCGCTCTTTTCGGGAATTTGGGAATAAGGGAAGAGGTGGGTGTCGTTGACTCAGTATAATACGCATCGGCGCCGTCATGCAGTTTGGGCGGTTTTCCGTGCGTTCTTTTGGTGTTCAAGGGAGCCGTTAATGCAAGCGAAGAAGGAGATGTGCACACCATGGAAAATAGCCGGAGAGACTTCTTGAAGATTGCGGGCGGCGTTGCAGCGGCGAGCGCGGCGATTGGCGCCCCCGTCACCACCATCAACGTGGCCGCGGCGGCCACGGGCGGCGGCGAGCGGACCACGCATACATTGCCTAGCTTGCCCTACGCCTACGACGCGCTTGAACCCTACATCGACGCGCAGACCATGGAACTCCACCATTCGGCGCACCACCAGGGTTACGTCAACGGATTGAACAACACAGAGGAAGCCCTTGCCGAAGCGCGGGCGAATAATGATTTCGAGCTGGTCCAGCATTACTCGCGTCAGGCCGCGTTTCATGGCGGCGGACATTGGCTGCACAGCATGTTCTGGCAAGTCATGGCGCCGCCCGGCAACGGCGGTGGCGGCGAGCCCAGCGGCGCGTTGGCCTCGAAGATAGAGGAAGACTTTGGCAGTTTCGAGAACTTCCGCGCCCACTTCTCGGCAGCGGCCGGCGCCGTCGAAGGCGGTGGCTGGGGATTGCTGCATTACCGTTTCACCGACGACCGGTTGCTTGTGCTTCAGGCGGAAAGCCAGCACAAGTTCTCGCCCTGGGATTCGATTCCCATTCTCGGGGTTGACGTGTGGGAGCACGCCTACTATCTGAATTATCAGAACCGGCGTGGCGCGTACATAGAAAACTGGTGGAATGTCGTGAATTGGAGCCAAGTTGCCGATAATTTCCGGATGTTGCGCGAGGCCGCGGGCAATTAACCCACGGACGCCGCGCTACGGATTAGCCCCCTCTTTACCGGACGCCCCCGGAACCAAGCGTTTGCGACGCGGTTCCGGGGGCGCGCTTGTTCGGGAAAGCGCAGAAACGCTGGCGCGCCCATTCACTGTGGGGAATGCCCCAGCATGCCAAGAACCATGGCGAAGGCGTTATACGCGCCATGAATGACAATGGCCGCGATGAGCCAGGGGTAGGCCAGATTCAAGTCAGGCGGGCGGCGTTCTTGCACGACGGCGCGCCAGACCCGGGCGACGCCCAATGCGGCGATGAGCGTGCAGCCGGTATGCAGCGCCACGTTGACGGTCCACCGCCACTGCGCCAGTTCCAAACCATGGTCGGGGAAGTATACGCGCAGATACATGACATTCTCGATGGCGGCAAAGCCTAGGCCACCTAGCGCGCCGATGCACAGAATGCCGCCCACGCCGGGCAACAGCCATGGCCGCCGTTCCACAAGCATGAGGGCGCATGCGATCTTGAGCACTTCCTCGATAATCGGGCCAAACACGATAATGGCCATGTGACCGAATCCGCCCCGGCCTGTCATCGCCTGCAGAAACGCGCCGCCTACGGCGAAAGGGCCGGCGGCGATTCCCGCCAGCAAGACGGTGACCCATTGCGCCGCTGAACTCGTAGCGGCGCGGCGCCGCTCGAAGTGATCCCCATAAGACGGGAGAGCCACGCCTTGGTCGGCCGTCCACGCCAGGCCGGGCTCGTCGCCAACGGCGTTGGTTTCCGTGTCGGAATCGCGCGCGGGCTCCTCCCGCCGGAGGTGGGGTTCGTCCTCCACGCGGCCAAAACTCTCGCTATCCTTTCGCCGCCACATTTGATGTTAATCCGCCTCGACTATCGCTCACTTGCTGCTACGCGCGTTGACCGCAATCCTACCATCTATTGCAGGATCAGTCGCCGTTCTTCGCGCATGTCTTCAGCACGGCTTCTTTGTTATGCTGGCGCGCAACAAGCTATGTGTAACCTCATTCAACCTAGGAGGAGAAAAACGGTTTCATGCGATTCTTCGGAGTACTCATTGCGGCATCCCTAATGGTAGCGGCGGGGCCGGCCCGCGCGGATGTTGGTCCTGTCTCTCTGTCCGCGTATATGACGGCCCGTCAAGTCGAAACATTCGCCGATGACGCGGACGCGCGCGAGGAAGGGCTGGCGCGGCTGCAAGACCTGCAGTACAGCGGCGTCGTTTTGGAAATTTATCGGAGCGGCCGGGTGGTCCCTCTGGATACGCTGGCCTACGTACGCGATTTCTGGGAGGACCGCGGTTTCACCGTCAAGGCGGGCATTGCGACGGTGCCCGGCGGCGACATCGGCGTTCCGGACGACGGTCCGCTGACGTGGTTCAACTGGGAGCATCCGAAGACGCAGGAAGATATGATACGCATCATGGAGGATGCCGCGCCGCTGTTCGACGTCATCATCGTTGACGATTTCTTATGCACTCATGACACGAGCGAGATGTCCGACGAGGCGCGCGGCGACCGCTCGTGGGGCGAGTACCGCCGCGAACTGATGACGGAAATGGGCGAGCGCTTGTTTGTCGAGCCGGTGCGGCGGGCGAACCCGGACGCGACCATCATCCTGAAGTACCCGCAGTGGTACGACAAATTCGAGCAATTCGGTTACGACGCCGCGGAACTCTGGCGCCATTTCGACCTGATCTGGGTGGGCACGGAAACGCGCAGCCAATACGAGCAGCGTTTCGGCTTCGTGCAACCGTACCAGGGCTTCATCAACTACCGCTGGCTCGGCTCGGTGGTTGGTTAGAAGCAGGGCGGCGCGTGGTTCGATTTCGGCGACGCCGGACCGCAGGACTTCCTCGAACAGGGCTATCAGACCGTGCTCGCCGGCGCGCAGGACATCATCGTGTTCAACTACGGCGGCATCATGGATCATGAGGGCGCGGACTGGCTGAGCGAGCATCTTCCGAAGCTGCAAGAACTGGCGCAAGCCGTCGAGCGCCAGCCCGTCACCGGTCCTGCGGGCTACAAACCGCCGAACAGTAAGGGCGAGAACGACATCTTCATCATGGATTACATAGGTATGCTCGGCGTTCCGCTCACACCCACGGCGCAGTTCCCACACGACGCGCAGTCCCTGTTTCTGCCCACGCAAGCCGCGGCGGATACGGACGCCGCAGACAAGGCGCTCGCGGCGGCGGATAACGGCGCGCATGTCGTGGTGACCCCAGGTTTCCTCGCCGCTACCGGGCACGCCGAAGCCTTCGGCCTGGAAACGCCCCTCGAAATCTCCCTCGGACAAGCCGGCTCCGTGCTGACGGAGGACGGTCCGACTGAGGTGGAATTCGGACTGAATCTCGCGGCCACTGAACTGACCGCGAACGGCGCGGACATTCTGTTGACGGCGCTCCATGAAGAGGAGGAGGTTCCCTTTCTGCTGCGTCGTGAGCGGGGCGAAGGCGCGGTGTACGTGCTGAACACCTACACCTTCACGCAGGAAGACTACGACGCCGTCGGCGAAGTATTACTGCCCCCGCAACGGCTGGGTCTCCTCGAGATCCCGCGCGAATGGGCCAACGAATTGCGCGAAGCCTTCAATGACCCGCTGGGATATGAACTCGACGCGCCAACCCGCATTACTTTGCAGCCTCTTGGTCCGGAAGGCGTGGTCTTTCACAATTATCAGAAGGAAGAGGCCACATTCCGCTTGCGGCTGAACCACGACCCGGACTTTGACACCGGCGATATAACGCTCGACGCCCGCAGCGTCCATTGGCTGCGTGAACCGGCCCCATCAGCGCCGTAGAGGGGCGTTAACGAATAGTCAGAGTACGGCATACTGCGCCATCGCACACGAGAGGCTCCCTAATCAGCTTCGTCGGCAATTTTGAAACACGTATTGCGCCGCTTATAGGCAGAGGGCTAAACTAAAGGCATGAAACACTTTGCTTGGCTCATAGCGGCTACTTGCGCCTTGGCGGGGGCGGAAACGAATTTCCTTCACAATGGGGATATCGCCGAGGTCGACAACGGCGAACCGGATCATTGGCGGTTGTTCGTCATGCCGATGGAAGGCGCCTACGGAATGGTCGACACAGACGTGTCCTACGCCGGCGAGCACAGTCTCACACTGTTCAATCCGGAACCCTATGAGGAAGAACCCGCGAACAACTGGAGCCAGAACGTCCTCGAAGATCTCGCCGGCGAAACGCTGCATCTGAGCGGCCGAATCCGCACTGAAGGCGCCACCGAGGCGACAATATGGGTGCAGTGTATTCGCAACCGGCCTTGGGGCATTCTGCGAACCGTTTCGACGAGCGACCGGCGCATGGTGCGCGGCACGCGCGACTGGACCGCTGTCGAGGCGACGCTTGACGTCCCGTCGGACACCGATTTCATCGTGGTGCGTTGCGTGCTCAAGGGTGAGGGCCAAGCTTGGTTCGACGACATTCAGTTGCGCCCCGCCGCTGCGGATGAAGAACCGCCGGCTGAAGAAGAAGAACCCACTTTGGAGCCGGAGGACGAGGTGCGCACGGCGCCCGGCATCCCGCCGCCGAGCGACGAAACCACAGTGGACACGAGCATGGACCAAGCCATGCTCAACGCGCTACTCGAGGCCAATCAGGCCTTACTCGAGACCTACCGGGAACTCCGCAGCGCCAACGAGTTGTTGTATGAACGGCTGAATGATGTTGAAAGCGAGTTGCGCGACCTACGCGACGAACTGGTCGAGGTCGAGGCTGAGTTAACCGATCGACTGGAAGCCGCCGAAGCCAGCGAGCAGAACCAGCAGGACGACGAACCTAACGACGAAACGCCCGCGTATGGGCCGGTATTGGTTCCCCGTGATCGGGACCAAGAGTAGGGGGCGGGACGAATGCGATTGATATTAATTCTGGTAATCGCGACACTTGCGGGCGTTTCGGCCGCCGCGTTGATATGGTCGCTGTGGAGCGTCATGCAGAATCTGCTGGCGCCGCCCCCGCAAGCCGTTGACGCAGACGCCGCCCGCGAGCGGCGGGAACGGGAATTGTAGCATTGACCCGGAATCACGGGACCGGACGGCCGTTCATCGGCGTGTTGTTCCGGTGTTGCCACCTTTACAACCGAATCTACTTGAACAGAGATGGAACCGCCTACACGGGTTTCTGCCCCAAATGCGGCGCGCGGGTGCGCGTGCGCGTCGCTCCGGGCGGCAGCAAGGCGCGGTTTTGGACCGCCGGGTAGGTTTGACCAATCTCCCTCCTAATCACCGGCGGAAATCAAAGGCTTTGCGGGCAGCGTGTGGCGCCTGTCCCGATTGCGGTATAGTATAGCTTCTCAACGGGAGGAGGCTATACCATGTTCGCTTTGCTTACCTTGGCGCTGTGCGCCCATGCTTCTCTTGAAACGGCGGTCCTGAACCAGCCTGTGCCTGATCACGGCGTCCTCATTCTTGCGGCGAATACCGGCGCAGACTCCGCCGAGGCCATGCGCCACCGCCGCGTGCTT
>PUMX01000356.1 GCA_003552485.1 Candidatus Hydrogenedentota bacterium | reverse complement strand
CTACGACGTGGCGGACCTCCTCTCCACGGGCGAAAACACCATTGGCGCAGCCCTGGGCCGGGGGTGGTTTGGACTACCCACGGAAAACGTGTGGTTTTGGGAACAAGCTCCGTGGTGGAGCGATCCGCAACTGCTAATGCAACTCAATATCACGTTCGCCGATGGTGCGAGCGTTTCAATCGTAACTGATGAAGACTGGCTCATGACCGACGGGCCAACCCGGTTCGACTGTCTCTATAGGGGCGAGATCTTCGATGCCCGAATGCAGAAACCGGGCTGGGCCGAACCCGGGTATGACGCCAGCGAGTGGCAGCCTGCACCGACAGCGGAGGCGCCCGTCGGCGCGCTTACGCCGCAGCGTATTCCGCCTATCGGCGTGGCGGACACACTGGACCCAGTGGCGATCACCGAGCCCAACGAGGGCGTGTACGTCTTCGACCTCGGGCAGATCATCGCGGGCTGGGCCGAGCTGACCGTCGAAGGACCAGCCGGCGCCGTGGTCACGATGAAGCTGGCCGAGAAACTTCATGATGACGGCACGGTGGAAGTTGATACGCCTCATATTGTCGGTCCCATCCAGACGGATCAATATGTGCTGAGAGGTGGAGGACCGGAGACGTGGGAGCCGCGCTTCACCTACAAAGGACTGCGCTACGTGCAAGTAGAGGGTTATCCCGAAACACCGGACCTCGACGCTATTCGGGGCAAACACGTCTACACCCGATTCGACGTGAACCACGAGAGCAGCTTTGAATGCTCCAATGATTTGTTGAACCAAATCCACGAAAACACCCAGTGGGCGTACCGCAACAATCACCACAGCCTACCCACGGACACACCCAAGCTCGAAAAGAACGGCTGGATGGGCGATGCACAGGTGACAGCCGTCACAGGCATGTACAACTATGACATGGCCCTCTTTTACACGAAGTGGCTGCGTGATATCGCGGATTCACAGCTCGATACCGGCGAACTCCCGACCATCGCCCCAACGAGCGGCTGGAGTTACGAGGGCGCCGAGGGGTGGACCGCCGTGCAAGGCCCCACCCCGGGCTGGGATGCCGCCTACATGCTCATCCCGTGGTGGATGTACGAGTTCTACGGCGATGAACAGATACTGGAAACCCATTACGACGGCATGAAGCTGTACTTAAGCTGGCTCCAAGACTACGTCGAGGGTCATATTGTCCCTGTGGGCTTGGGCGATTGGGGTGGCGCGCCGTTGACGAACGGAAGAATAGAAACCGCCATCACGTCGACAGCGTACTACTACAAATTCGCGCGCGTGCTCGAAGAGTCTGCGGCGATCCTCGGTAAGGAAGACGAGGCCGCTGAGTGGGCTGAGCTGGCCGACGAAATCCGCGAGGCCTTCAGTGCCGCGTTCTTCGATGAGGAGCGTGCGTACTACCGGACCGGCGCTTACGAGGAGTACCTCCAGACCTCCAACGTTTTTCAGCTCGCCTTCGGCATGGTTCCCGAGACGCAGAAACATGAAGTCGTGGAGAATCTCGTGCATGACATCATGCAAACCCACGGGGGACGGCTGAACACCGCGACGCTGGGAACCAAGTACTTGCTCACGACGCTTTCCGAGCATGGCCATCACGACGTTGCCTTCACGGTGGCCACCCAAACGGAGTTTCCAAGTTGGGGACACTGGATCGTCAACAATCGGACTTCGTTGTTGGAGTTTTGGCAGCTGGATTCGCGCTCGTGGAACCACCACTTCCTAGGCGTTACCGACGAATGGTTCTACAAACATCTTGCAGGCATCCAAGCAGGCGCCCCGGGCTTCAAACATGTCACCATCGCTCCAAAGCCCACGGGCGATCTCGATTGGGTGCGTTCCCAAGTAGACACAGTTCGCGGGATTGTCGAATCAAACTGGCAACGCTTGGGTGACGGCATCCGCCTCGACGTGACCGTCCCGGGGAATTCAACGGCTTCTATCGCCATCCCTACGCTTGACCATGATCACGTCCGCCTGCAAGAAGGCAGCGAGATTATTTGGTCAAATGGGGAACAGGCGGAGACCCTGCCTGAGGGGATAAGAAGTGTGAGTCGCGAAGTTGATCGGCTTGTCGTCGAAAGTGGGGGAGGCGAATACGCCTTTGTACTCGACCGCGCCGCGACAAATCCGGCCGAATAATGACACGTTGAATGTCGCAGCTCACCGGGGGCGCCCGCAAGCTGACCGAATATCAGTGCCATGAGGCGTGAGGCGAAATGCGGCGGTAGAGCGGTCTTATAGCGACCCAGATGTATGGAAGTGAAGCGGCTTAACCCGCATCTCACGTATCGAGATACACCCGCAGATTTCGAGGAAACGGTCTATTCCCAAGCGCGGCTGGTTGATGGTAGCACACGTTGGTCCAGCGTTGCGGAAAGCTCGTCTTCCCTGTAGAAATCATCATCGGATTGCGCCACTCGGGCGCGGGCTTCATCGCCTTGCAGCAATACGCCATCGCGCAGCAACAACACCGATTGGGCCAGTGCTCGCGCTTCGCCCCGGTTGTGGGTAATGTGAAGCACGGTGACGCCGGTTTCCTGATGTACGTGGCGCAAGAGGGCCATCATTTCACCGTGCGTTTCTTCATCGAGGGCCGACAAGGGCTCGTCCAGGCATAGAATATCCGGGCGCGCGGCAAGCGCCCGGCCTAGAGCAACACGTTGGCGTTCGCCGCCGGACAGGCCTCGAGGATGACGATGCAAAATGGGGGTCAAGCCAAGCCACTTCGCCAGTTCCCGCGTACGCGCGGTAATCTCCTTTGCAGGCCGGCGCCGGACCCGAAGCGCAAACCCGAGTTGCTCTTCGACGGTCATGGTGGTGAATAGCGCGCCGTCTTGGGGCACAAGGCCAACGTTACGTTGACCCGGGGGTGTCGTGGTGACATCGTTGCCCATCAGGTGGATTCGGCCGCCTTCAATGGGCCTCAACCCACAGGCTGCTTCTAAGATAGTGGTTTTGCCGCAACCGGTCCGGCCCATCAAAACGGCATAGGCTCCAGTGGATACGTGAAGACTCACGTTTTCCAAGCAAAAACCGTCAAGCCGAATAGTAATGTCGTCGAATTGAATCATTGGCGCTCCGTGTCTCGATCACTTTCGTTTGTCATTGCAAGGCAATATCTATGCCATCCGCGCTCCATGCCCGGCCAAGCGCATTAGCACCAATATGATCAGGGAAAGCACAAGCATCACTACCGCGACGGCGGTGGCCATCCCCAAGTTCCCTACTTGCAGCTCGAGGAAGATAGTCGTGGGCATAACTTCGGTGCGCATGCGGGTGGTGCCGGCAAAAACCAACACGGGCCCGAATTCGCCCATGGCGCGCGCCCACGCAATGGCGGCGGCGGGAATCATTCCGCGGCGCGCCTCGGGCAACACGACAAGCCAAAAGGCTTGAGCCCGCGAACAACCCAGGGTAACGGCCACCTGCTCGCGCCGGGGATTGATCTCGGCGAACGCGGTCATCATGGTGCGTATTGCGAACGCGCACGCCACCATGAATTGAGCGAGTATCACGCCCGGGATAGCGTAGGTAAAGGTAACATAGCTCTGAATGAACGCGCCCACGGGCGTTTGAAACAGCATGAGCAAGCCGAGACCGATCACCAACGGAGGCAGGACAATGGGAATGTCAAGCATGGCGTCCACGATGCCCTTGCCCTTGAATTCGACCCGCGTCAGAAGATACGCCGTGGGTACGGCGATCCATACGGAAAGAATCGTAGTGATCGAGCACGCGATCAGCGACAAGAGCACCGCGTATCGGTATCCCTGATCCGTGAAGATTTCACCAATAAGAGGAAGCTGAACGTAGAACACTTTTGAGGCGAGAATGCCTCCAATGAGTAGAATGTAAACGCTGGCCACAAGCCCAAGCGCGATAACGAACGGCAGGTCAGCCCGATGGACTGGAAGGATATGCCCAGCATTGGCCTTGACATTGCCACGCCGGTTCGTTTGGCTGTCCGCTTCCGTCAAAGAATGCTCCGCCGGCGCCGGTCGCGAGTAGGACTCCTTCATTACGCGGGATCCCCGTTGTCGGACGGTTGCCTGCGGGCTCCCGCGGGCGCAACAACTTCAAATTCCTCCGGAGATCGCCCCAGTTCCCAGCCAAAACCCAGTTCCCTATAGATCTCTTCAGACTGGCCAATGAACTCATACAAACGGTGCATCAGGTGTCGGTGGTTCGAGGTGTAGGCCACAGTGAACGGTTGCACCGCCTTTGCGTACTCGGAGTCGATTCGAATGACATTAAGCTTATCTCTCTCGGGCAGGGTGTCGCTATAGTAAGCCAACGACGCGTCCGCGGCGCCGCTAACCACGGGCGGCACCATCATCCCAGACGAGGGCTGCCGTTCAACGATATTCGGAGCAATGTCATCGTACAACCCTTTGGCCTTAAACAGCCTCTCTGTCAAGCCGCCAATCGTGCAATGGGTGGGATGGCCGACCACAATACGGACTTCCGGCTTTGCCAAGTCCTCAAGGCTTTGAATGTCATGCGGATTATCCTTGGCGGTCACAATGACAATGGGTGTGCTGGAAACGGCGTAGCCGTCTTCGAACCAATCCTTGACCGGATCAAGGTAATAGACGTCGCAGAGCAGATAGCCGTCGGGAAACCCTCTATCTGGATCCTGATCGCGGATGGTTTCAAGCTGCGCATTCAGCGCGCCGCAACCTTGAAAGACGGTACTGATCCGCACGCCTTCCCGGTTCTGGAAGGCGTCCAGAATGCTCTTCATGGCTTCGCGGTTGACCCCGCCGCTAAAGAACGTTACCTCTGGTTTATCGGCCCAGCGGTCGCCCTCAACCACACTAAAGTGATGCTCTTCGAAACGCGCCAACCCCTTCTCGGGCGCGCCAAGAAACCGGGCGAAATGCAAGGCCGCTGTGGGTTGGTCCGAGTGTTCCAGAATACCCACCGTTACCTGAACGGATTGTTCATCCAAGAAGGGATCCGTAACAAATGGAAGGTCTTGCTGCCTCGCGATAGTGTCCCACACGATGGCGGCATCCACGGATCCGATCGCTACATCCATGGCCAAGTCATTGACAGTGGGTTTAGTGACCGCGGCATTTTCCAGAAACTCTTCCCATCGCCCCATTTCCTCGAGCGCCCTCTGCGTGGTCTGGCCAATGGCGGCGCTCTCGGGCACGCCGATGGCGTAGCGATAGTCGCCCCCAAGCAAGTCCTCCAGCGATTCAATCTCGTCCTTGGCCGACTCGGACAGAGCAATCACCGGTTTCATACTTGCCAAGGGAATCGATTCTCGAACCGTTCCTTGTTCCTGCGCGCGGTGAATGTAGGATTCGTCGGCGGCAAGATACAAATCGCCCCTCGCGTCCACTTGAAGCTGGCTCAATAATGTGCCGGAGCCGCCATATCGCACATCAATGTGCACGGACTGCCCGTGGGTTTCTTCGTAGTAGGCCTTATAATCCGCAATAGCGGCTTCTACGGGCTCCTGGATGCCGGCG
>PUMX01000060.1 GCA_003552485.1 Candidatus Hydrogenedentota bacterium | reverse complement strand
TGAGGAGCAGCATACGTGCCGTGTAGCGATGTGACCGAACTTGTCCACGTAACGTTGGATGCCGAGAACCGGCTGCGGCGTTACACGTTTTCCAAGCGGACTTGTGGCCAAGGGGTGGGTCCGGAATCGTTGCTCATCGAGCAGCTCGGCGGACGCAGCCTCGAGGAACTTCTTGCATACGAGGGCGGCGATTTCCTGTGCGATTATCCCATCGCGGATGAGTTCGAGGAGTTTCTAAGCTTGAAGCACCTCTATGCGGTGAAGTCGGCCCTAGAGGTCTATTCGGGCCGCGAGGCCGGCGGCCCGGGTGAAGCTTTTGCGGTCGCGTCTATAGAGTTTACTGAAGAGGGCGGCGTGATTCTTGAAGGCCAGATCGCCGTGGATCTCGTCACGGACCGCATCAAGAGTTGCGGCGAATGCAGGGGCTGCGGGAATAACGCCGTTCTCTTTCCGTAAGCCGCCGGATGGCGTACGGCGTCGCACTTGGCTTATAATCGAAAACAGTAGCTCCCGCAGCGGTTCTTTCCCCAGTAATCGGAGGTTTTCCGGGTCCCATGACATTGGCGCGACGGCACGACACACACGCCGTGGTGGTGGGCGGCGTGCAAGTAGGCGGCGGCGCCCCCGTGGTGGTGCAGTCCATGACGAACACCGACACGACGGACGTGGAATCCACGGCGCGCCAAATCATCGAACTCGCCGGCGCCGGTTCCGAACTCGTGCGTATTACCGTGAATACCGCCGAAGCGGCCGCGGCCGTCGCGTCTATTGTTCGCCGCGTGCGCGAAGCCGGGGTGTCCGCACCGATCGTGGGCGATTTCCATTTCAACGGCCACAAACTACTTGCCCAGTATCCCGATTGCGCTCGCGCCCTCGATAAATACCGTATCAACCCGGGCAACGTCGGCCGCGGTTCGAAACGCGACTCGCAGTTTGCCGCCATCTGCCAAATCGCCGTGGACCACGGAAAGCCCGTGCGTATTGGCGTTAACGCGGGCTCGCTGAACCAGGAGCTCGTGATGGCGAAGATGCAGGAGAATACGGACAAGGACTTGGGCAAGAGCGCGGAGGAGATCATCAACGAGTGTATGGTGATCTCCGCGTTGCAGTCCACGGACCTCGCGCTCGAGAACGGCTTGCGACAGGATCAGATCATTATCTCGTGCAAGACCTCCGTCCCGGTTCATCTTATCAGCGTTTATCGCGCGCTCGCCTCGAAGACGCGACAGCCGCTGCACTTGGGCTTGACCGAGGCGGGTATGGGCGTGAAAGGCGTGGCGTGGTCGTCGGCGGCGATGGGCGTGTTGCTTGCGGAAGGCATTGGCGACACGATCCGCGTTTCCTTAACACCCCGCCCCGGCGGCGACCGGCGCGAAGAAGTCTACGCGGCCTGTGAGATCCTGCAAGCCCTGGATGTGCGCCGGTTTGCGCCAAGCGTCACGGCGTGTCCCGGATGCGGACGCACGACGAGCACGACCTTCCAACAACTGGCTGAACAAGTGCAGGCGTACGTCAGGGAGCGCATGCCCGAGTGGCGGGCGCGATACCAAGGCGTGGAAAACCTCACGCTCGCCGTTATGGGCTGCGTCGTGAACGGTCCCGGCGAATCAAAAGCCGCCAACATCGGCATCAGCCTGCCCGGCGTGGGCGAAGCGCCTTCGTGCCCGGTCTACGTGGATGGCCAGAAGTATAAGACCCTAACGGGGACTCCCGACGAACTCGCCGAAGCGTTCAAGGCCATCATCGAAGAGTATGTCGCGTCCACCTACGAACCCGTTGAGAAAACGGGGGCGCGGTCCGCGTAACACCCATCTGGTTTGTTCTTCTGTTCCCGCACTGTGGCTGGCGCCATATTCCTACATTTTTGTATTTCGCTTCCGAAGGACCTACCGCGTTGTCATATGAAAACGCGGAGTTGCGTGTTGATTCTAGCGCAATTCCAGCACAAATGGTTGAAAATAAATGGGTTAGGCGGTTTGGGGGGGTGTTGGCACGAAACATGCTCATTAACCGATAGAAACAAGCCCACTCGAATTGAAAAGGTTACTTGGCGGGTCAGGCCCGCCTGAGAAAGCGAGGTTATCATGACACCGCGCAATTCCGAAACTGCCCTTTTGCCGCCGAACGTATCTTACTGTTCGAGGACGAATCGAGCCTGCAAGCCGGCGGTCGTGGAATTGCGGTGCGCTCTTTGGCCTTTTGATGAACACGCGATGAATCCGCTCATGGAGCGAGCGATGCTGGTGGAATTCGCCAAGTGGGGCCGATTCGCGGCCGACCGCGTTGCTTAGAACGCGGCATCGGGCGCATCATACTGGTTCTTAGGGCTTAACGATGTTTGCCGCCGCCCTTCTCTGGGGGCTGCGCATCCCCCTGCTCTCCTTGGTATGGAGAGCAGGGGGATGACCTGTTCTTGGTTATTGCCTCCAGCTTCGTAAGCCGGCGGTTGTCCGCATGGCGATTATTGCGGTATCGTCGCGGGTTTGTGGGTGCGCGCCGACTCGCAGGCGGCCACGGTCACAGCGACGGTCCGCAGGCCGTCCATGCCGTCGGCGCAGGGATCGCGCTTCTCGTGGATGGACTGCACGAAATCGTCAATCAGCAGGGCGTTTGGATCGCCGCCCCAGTAGGCCCACTGCGCGCGCACGTCGTCATCATTGTAGACGTTCAGCTTCTGGTTAAACGCGTCAAGATTCACGACGCCGCCCGTGCCCACGATCTCCATGGTCACGTCGCCCCAGAAGGGGAAACTCTCGCAACGGTTCCAACTACCCACGTGGGCGATCTTGAGTCCGCCTTCCATTTCGAGGTGGACACTTCCGATGTCGTCGGTGTTGATGCCGTGGCGTAGCAGGTTGCCGTTTTCGCAATAGGCCGTCGTGAACTCGCGGCCGGTCATCCAGCGCCACAGGTCAGCGACGTGTACCGTGTGGTCCATTGTCGCGCCGCCGCCGCTGAGCGCTTCATCAGCGAACCATCCGCCCGGGAACTGCCCGTTGTTGGTGCACGACGCCGCGAGGAGTTCTCCCAGCGCGCCGGATTCGATTTGGTCTTTCACGTGCTGGACCGCGGGAATGAAGCGGCAGGGATACGCCACGCCGAGCCCGACGCCGGCTTGCTTACAGGCGTTCACCATGGCCCGCGCGTCCTCGACCGTGGTGGCCAGCGGCTTTTCGCACAGGATCCATTTCCCCGCCGCCGCGGCCTGTTCGACCATGGCGCGGTGTTTCACGTTTTCCGAGGTGATGATCACGCCCTCGCCCGCTTTGTCGAAGAATTCGGCGGCGTCTGAGGTAAAGGGCGCGCCATATTGTTCGCTTGCGGCTTTCCCCCGGGACTCGTCGTCATCCCAGATAATGGAAAGCTCCGCGCCGTCGTGCGCCGCGACGCTGGCGGCATAGGCGTGGGCGTGCAGATGAGCAAAGCTCATGATTCCGATACGGGTCATGATTGCTACTCCTTATGGATTTGATTTGGTCACAGGGTTACGGGTTCGCCGGATTCTGCAGATTGGAGCGCCGCTTGAGCGATGCGGACCGCTTCGACAGCGTCTTCGGGTTTGACCCGGGGTGCGCGGCCCGTGTCGAGCCAAGCTGTAAAGTCTTCCCATTCGAGTAGGTAAGGGCTCTTCTCGACGGGGCTGCCCGGCACGATAACACTGGGCTTGGTGGGATCGGTGTCGCGCATCTGCGCGTGGACCGAGGCTTCGGCGCTGTCAAACATGATTACGCCCTTGTCGCCGCAGACTTCCGCTTTGACGCGAAAACCCGAGGGGTGCGCCCACGTGCCGATAACATTAGCGATAATCCCGCTGGCCATGCGCAATGTGATCATGGCGTAGTCCATGGGTTCGGGATCAGTGCGCGTGACGCGTTGGCAGTAGACCCGGCTGACGTCGCCGAAGACATAGCGGATCCAATCGAGATCGTGGATGCTGCAATCGAGGGTCACGCCGCCGCTCTGGTTGAAGTCGCGGAACCAAGCGCCGGCTCCTTGCGGAAACATGCCGCCGCGGTAGGTTTTAACATATCCCGGTTTGCCAACCTTGCCCGCGGAGATCTGCCCGCGAATGGCGTCGAATTCCTGAAAGTAGCGGACCACGTGGCCAACAAACAGTTTCACGCCGGCGTCCGCTGCGGCTTTTACGGCTTCTTCACTATCTTGAACGGTCAACGCGAGCGGTTTTTCACAGAATATGTGTTTGCCGTTGGCCGCGGCCGCCCGGACATACTCGAGATGCGTGGGGGTCGGCGTATTGATAGCCACGACGTCGACTTCATCCCGTTTCAGCAGTTCGTGTGAGTCGTCCGTGGCCTCGCAACCGAACTGCTTGGCGACGGCCTCGGCCTGCTCGATTCGCCGGTCGCTGCAGGCTACCAGCTTGTGACCGCAGGTCACGGCGTTGCCGGCGTGCAGGGCGCCCATCGCCCCGCCGCCAATAATCGCTACATTCATGACGCTTCTCCTCCTTATCCGGCCGCTTGGTCGGCGCCGCTGCGAAATCACCCGGCGCCATATTCAACGTTTACGTGTATATCACAACCGCACGATGGCGTCCAATGCCGCCTTGAGATGCTCGAGAGTCACATCGAGACCGTGCGTGTAGGCCGGGTACTCGGCGGTAACCGGCCCGTCGTAGCCAATGGCGCGCAACGCCTCCATGACGGGCGGCCACGCGACATCGCCTTCCATGAGCATCACGAAACCCGCCAACGACCCCACTTCGCGCCGATAATCCTTCATATGAACGGCTTTGATGCGCCGGTTCAGGATCCGGATCCATTGCTCGGGAAAACCGTAGGCCAGGATGTTCCCCACGTCAAAATACGCGCTGACGTACTCACTTTCGCACTCGTCAATGAAGTCGCGGAACTCCATTGGGCTCAACAAGAACTGATTCCATACGTTCTCGATACCTACTGCGACCCGTTGTTTCTCCGCTTCGGGCGCAAGCTGGCGCACGCTGCTCAGGGCGTTTTCCAGCGCCTCATCGTAGGGAACTTCCTCGGACACCACGCCCGGCACGGTAAGCAATGCTTCGGCGCCAAGCCAATGCGTGATTTCGAGACAACGCGCCGTGATCTCGACGCCTTTTTCCCGCGTGGCGCGGTCCGGCGACGACAGGGGATAGTCCCATCCCATCCCCGATCCCACGGTTTGCAGCTTCACCCCGAGGCTGTCTGCGTGCTTACGGATGGCCACGGCGTCCGCCTGACTACAGTCCAACGGGATTTGCGTGGTTTCTCCAATACAGACCTCGAAGGCCTGAAACCCGTGTTCATGCGCTTTCGAAATGGCTTGCGCCGTCGGCATGTCTGCGGGAAACAACCACTGGTTGACGGATGGAATCATACTCCCCCCTTTTTTGTCTTAGCTCGGAGCGCTTCGGCGCAACCTCCCCAATCATCGGGGCCAACACAAGCCGACGCTATCCGAATCTACTCCCCTTCGCCTCTGCAGGCGTTTGCGCCTTATGCGCTCGATCCCCGCCACAGGCGGCTGATCTCATTTACCGATGTCCC
>PUMX01000097.1 GCA_003552485.1 Candidatus Hydrogenedentota bacterium | reverse complement strand
TAGTCGCCGGATCCGCTGGTGTTGGCGCAATATAGTTTGCTGTAGGTTGTGTACAGACCAGACCAAGGAAGATATCCATGCGAGTTATCTTGGCGAAACCGCGAGGCTTTTGCGCCGGCGTAGAACGCGCCATTAAGTGTGTAGAACAGGCGCTGGAGCGCTACGGAGCGCCCGTGTACGTGCTGAACGACATCGTCCACAACGCCAACGTAGTGAATGACTTGCGCGCAAAGGGAGCGGTGTTCGTCAAGGATCTGAGCAACGTGCCCCCGCATTCGCACCTGTTGTTCAGCGCGCATGGCGTTGGTCCCAGCCGGTGGGAAGAAGCCAAGGCGCTCCATCTCGAGGTGATTGACGCAACCTGCCCCTTGGTCGAAAAGGTGCATCACGAAGCGAGCCGGTTCGCCAAACAGGATCACACCATCATCCTTATCGGAGAAGAGGGGCATGATGAGACCGTGGGCACCAAAGGCTGGGCGCCCAACAACATTCGGGTGGTGCTCACAGAGGAAGAGGTCGAGCAACTCGAAGTGCCCGATGAAACGAAACTTGCCTATATCACCCAGACGACGCTGAGCGTCGACGACTGCCAACGTGTGATCGACGCGTTGAGGCGGCGTTTCCCCCACATTGCCGGTCCAAAATCGGCCGATATCTGCTATGCGACGCAGAACCGGCAAGCGGCGGTAAACGCGTTAGCGCCCTATGTGGACCTTGTGCTTGTAGTGGGCGACCGGGAAAGCGCGAACTCGAACCGCCTCGCCGAAATCTGCCGCTCCCGAAACAAGCCGGCCTATCTGATTAGCGACGCTGGCGCCATCCAAGACGATTGGCTCGATGGCGTTGAATCCATTCTCCTCACCGCCGGCGCGTCGGCGCCCGAATCTTTAGTCGAAGGTGTGTTGGCCTACTTGAAGGAGCGTGGCGCTGAAGAGATCGAAGAAACGGAAATCATGGCGGAGAACGTCCATTTCAAGTTGCCCGCCAGCATTGCATAGGCGCCCCGCGAATTGAGCTATTGCCTCCAGGCGGCGGCCGATCCGAGAATGACGGCCGCCGTTTCGCCTTTTGAGCAGGCGAAACGGCATACTCCAGCGCGCTCCTTCCAGTGTTGCGCGCGCTGCTCTTGTGCTCGGAATCATACATTGCTACGCTTCTGGCCACGGTCAGGCGGCAGCGTCTACGCTCCAGTGACTGGTAGCCGATTCGCGTTTGTTCACATCTATCAAGACTAAGACCCGGAGGAGAGATTCATTGTGATTGGTATCGCAGTTTGGACCGCCATAGGTATATGCGGGCTTTCGGCCCCGGCGAACCTCTTGCCGTCCCTGGACGATCCCGAGTTCCTGGCCCAATGGCGTCATAGTCCATCAGAACTGGAAACAGCCGTCGAAGAACGGGACGGCGCGCCCGCGCTGGTAATCCGCGTGCAAGAAGATGCTGACCCCGGCTGGCCGCGCCTCATCTACGAACTTCCCGCGCAGGAAGGAGACGCGTTCGAGCTTACGGGGTGGGGCCGTGGCGTGGAGCTGCGCGAGGGCGCCGGCGCGTTTCTGACCCTTGAATTCGCGGGAAGCGATCACCGCCGCATCGCTTACGCGCCGGCGGCGTTGTATCCCGGCACGCCGGATTGGGCGCCGCTTCGCTCCCGGGCTGTGGCGCCCGAGGGAACCGAAAGCGTGCGCGCCGCTATCGGGCTCAATGGGCGCGGGGAAACGTGGCTGCGCGATCTGACCTTACGGCCGCGCCGCCTCCCCACACCAACAGATGCGGACACGGTCACCTTGACGGTTAGCGACGAACACGCGGTTGAATCCCTGCACGGTTTTGGCGCGGAAGACGACGGCTGGTTCTACAATCCGCATAACCGCGAACATGGCGTGGACGCGGAAGCCATTCGCATCCGCGAGGGCCGCATCCGTTGGATGAGGCCCGATTGGGTCCGCATGTTCTTTTGGTACGAGG
This sequence comes from Candidatus Hydrogenedentota bacterium, assembly GCA_003552485.1. GTDB lineage: Bacteria > Hydrogenedentota > Hydrogenedentia > Hydrogenedentales > SLHB01 > PUMX01. The sequence goes on along the minus strand of PUMX01000097.1, from coordinate 3,569 downwards.
ACTGGAACCCATCGCTGGACGGCGAAACGTTTACGTGGGACTCCGCGAACATGCAGAGTCACTACCGCACCCTAGACCTCTACGAGGAACTGGGCGCCGAAGTGAACGTGGTCGGCGTTGAATGGGCCCTGGACATGCCTTGGGACGACCACGAGCTTATGGCGCGAATGGTGGGTTCCCTGCTCGAACATCTTATTGTCGAGAAAGGTTACACCTGCATCACGGAGTGGACGCTCACCAACGAACCTAACCTATTCTTCGCCCGGCAGGGCGGGCAGTGGGATGACTTTGTGGCGATTCACCAACACGTAGCCGATGAAATCGAACGCCGCGGGTTGGATGTCGCGATCACAGGCAGCGACGACGGCGACGGGTTTTCGTGGTTCCATCAGTGCGCGACGGACCCCGATTACGCGGCCCATGTGGACTTCTATGCCTCGCACTTCTATTTGAAGCCGGAGGAGTTGCCTTTCGCGCGCGACATGTTCGCCGATCGGCTCGATGTGCTAGCCGAACACGAGCCCGGCAAACCATTCGTAATCGCGGAGTACGGTCTGCAAGACGAACGCACCCAACCCCCGGCCAAGAACCCCTACATGGAAGACTACGAATATGCGCTGTTGAGTCACGCCTTCTACATCGACGCGCTAAACGCGGGCGTGGCGGGCATAAACATATGGTGTCTTCACGAGGTCTACTATCCGGGGGGAAACCGGCCTATGAACTCGGGGTTGTGGAACTTCGGCGACCGGGACTGGACAGTGCGGCCTATCTACCACTCCGTGGCCTCGTTCACACGTCACAGTGAACCGGGCGATCCCGTGTATACGGTCACATCCAGCGATGCGGCGCGGGCGCGCGGCGCGCGTGTTGGGAACACGCTGTACTGGGTGAACGTCAGCGGCGAGCCCGTCACGATATCCCTCGACGGATACGAAGCGGATCGGGTCCGCGTCATGAAGGAAGACAACATCGCGGGCGATCGTGAAACAGGCGCCGTGGAGCCTCTAGACGATGGTCAAGTCTTTACCGCCCCGCCATACAGTTTCGGCTATGCCTACGCTTCCACCAACGGCCACTGAGGCGTTACCGCGACAGTTCGACCCGGAAGTCCCGGTCTTCGGCGTCCCCCAAAATAATGTCCGGCGGCCACGGCCCGTCGTCCAAAGCGAAGGGGTCCTCCGGCAACGAGTCCGCCAGCTCCTTTTCGAGTCCCAATTCAGTAAGCATAGCCGCTGTATCTGGAAGCAAGGCGTCGGCGGCAGGTTGCTGGGCCGCTTTCAGCCAACCCTGTTCGGCATGTATGGCGGACCGTTGGAACGATTCCTCGGACAAGCCGGTCGGCGCTTCCATATGGCTAAACATTGCGCCTTCAAGCACGAATCGCCCTGTGCTTGGGCATCGATACACCTCAATCATTCGGCCCTCCTGAGGATAATCAATGAGCGACGCGGTCTGGATCTCGGGGTACGGATAACGCCCTCTCACCCTCGTCACGAGATGTCTGTGATGATGCCCGCAGAAGTGGGCCAGCACGTTGGGCTGGGAGGCCAGGTAGCGCCGGAACTCCACTGTTCCAACGGTATCGCCGGGATGCGGGATGGCGAATTCTATACTGGGGTGGTGCGACATGATGATGACGAATTCGCCGATCTCGTGCGCCGCCTCGATCTCAGGCTTCAGAAAATCCTCGAACTGTTCGCGCGGCATAACGCCGTAGAAGAAAGGAAACCCGGGTATGGGCGCGGAAGAAACGGTATCGAGCACGATAAGACGAACCGGCACGTCTTTTCGAGGGCGGACGGTGTAGTACGCGTGGCCCTGCTCGCGGTTTGCGTCGGTGAAACCGTGGCCGATCGGCTCGGACTCCGTGTGAAAATGCTCCTCGATGAAGCCGCGCCGGCCCAGGAACCGCCGGGCGGGATCCGGCTCAATAGGGCCCGCCTCAAGTTTGCGCACCTGAATCTGCAACGTGTCGGGGTCCATGGGCGGCTCCTCGCTGCCCCGAATCACCGCTGGACTCCGGTCGTCCACAGGCCATAGCACATTGGGCTCGTCTTCGAATGCGTGCAGCCCAATGATGCGCGCCACGATCGGAAAGAGCGGGGCAATCCACAACGTGGGATCCGCCGCCGCCGTCTCGATGTGAAACTCGCCGACGCTGAGGCCGTCGTGATTACCGTAAACGGCGTACCACGGAATAGTCTGATCCAATCCGATCGCCTGAAAGCCGAGCTTGGGATTCAGTTCCGGCGGAACCGGCCGCTCGGCGCCGTCGGGCTCGCCTGAATCCGGATGCACCCATTTGCCGTCGAACACGTCAAGAAACCATCGCAACTCGTTATACTGTCCGAGCTCGATTGCATCGCCCGTGTGAATAAGGAAATCAACCGGTTCTTCGGCGTGGCGCTGATTGATCACGGCAAGCGTGGCGTCGAGCACATGCGGGGCGTACGCCTCATGGGGCCGCCATGACAGAGGTATCACGGGCTGAAACCGGACGGTGCGCGCGGGGCTTTGCTCGTCGGTCACATGGGCGTCAGTGATATGCGCAAAGCGAAGCCAAAGCTCCGGCTCAGCTTCCGGCGGTTGCGGACAGCCGGCGATGGTCAGAACAAACACACTCAGTAGCGCAATGCAACCAGTGGTTTTACTCGGCATTTGCTGCGTCCAGTACCTGCGAAGGCTGAGGAGTCGGCCCTAAAGCGGACAGCCGATCGGCTTTGGCCGGATCCATGATCTCACCCAAGCGGGCGTAGAAAGCGTTGCGCTCGACCCGATCCGGGAACTGCTGCTTCGCCCAATCGCTCAAGTACCCGAGCCGCGCCTTCATTTCCAGCATTGTGTGGGCGTACATGATGTAAGCGCCTTCCATGAACGGAAAGACCACTGGCGCCAGCTCCTCGGAATCGAAGGCGTCGGCGAAAGGCAAACCGGGGGCGTTCATTTCGGTGCCGACTACCAGCGGCAGGCCGAGGTCCATGGCTTTCTCCACGATAGCGTAGAGGTTATCCAGCTTAAGTCGCTTCTCCTCCCGATCCCCGATGTTCCAGTTGCGTTCGGGGATAATATTCAACGCGCCTGTCCCGGTTTCCATTTGCAAGCCCAGCAACTCGTCAATCGCCTGTTCGCCCGGGCTCGTGCCGTCGAGCCACGTGGCCGCGGGAATTGCCCCCGCCTCGAGCACGAAGGCGTTGAAGCGCTGCAACTGCGGAAAGGCATCGCTATCGGGCTTAACATAGCCGGGGCCGCCGGACTTCATCAGCTTCGAACGAATGAGCGCCTGAAATTTGGGCGAATCGTTGAAAACCTCCCGAACCGCGCTCTGCTCCATACCCAGCTTACCCGCCCAGAAATCCGCGCGGGCGTCTTCTTCCGGATACATCTCGACCGCCTTCGCCTCGTACGCGCGGCACACATGCCGTTCGGTGGCGTTGCCGTTGGGCGTGAGAGGCAACACATCCTGTTCGTAATCCACCATCAGCGGGTCCAAATGCGCGTTCACCCTTTGGATAATGTCCAGCGTGCGTTGTTGGGCTGTCTCCTTGAGATGGCTTAGAAACGCGCTG
>PUMX01000247.1 GCA_003552485.1 Candidatus Hydrogenedentota bacterium | reverse complement strand
ATGATCCCGTGCGGCGCAACCGTGAATGGGAAAGCGGCCAGCCGGCGGTAGCTCAAGGCAATGTCTGACACCAAGGCGGCCATCGGAATCTTCGACTCCGGCGTGGGCGGTCTGACGGTGTTTCGCGCAATAAGGCAACGCTTACCGGAGGAATCCCTCATCTATCTCGGGGACACGGCGCGGGTGCCCTACGGCAGCAAATCGGGGGCGGCGGTAACCCGCTACGCCCTCGCCTGCGCCGAGATCGTGTTGAAGCAAGACGTCAAATTGCTTGTCGTTGCCTGCAACACGGCCTCGGCCCATGCGCTTGATGTCCTACGGGACGAGCTGGATGTCCCCGTGCTAGGCGTGATCGAGCCCGGCGCGCGGTTGGCGGTGGAACGGACGAGAATTGAGAGGGTGGGCGTCATCGGCACGGTGTCCACGATACGCAGCGCCGCGTATCAAGATGCCTTAACGGGACTCGCGCCTAACCTCCGCGTTTTTGCCAAGGCGTGCCCCTTGTTCGTGCCGCTGGCGGAGGAAGGGTGGACCGAGGGCTTTGTGCCGGAGGCTATCGCCCGCGCCTATCTCGATGAGCTAAAGGAAGCTGAGGCCGATGCGCTGGTTCTTGGCTGCACGCATTACCCCTTGCTTAAGCCTATCATTGGAAGCGTGATGGGACCGGAGGTGGAACTGATCGATAGCGCGGAAACCACGGCAAGCGTGGTTGAAGCTACCCTGGAGGGGATAGGTCTCCGCGCGCCCCCCGGCAACCTCCCATCGTTTCGTTACAATGTGACGGATAGCCCAGAAGCGTTCGCCGAGGTGGGGGCGCGTTTCCTGGGCCATCCCATTGATGATGTGGAGTGGGTTGACTTTTGATGGAGCATACCGCTACAGGGCCTGCGCGGCCCCAAGAATCCGAGGCGTCCCAACCTGCCGAATCCCGCGATTTCCGTCCATGGATTCGCCTTCTCTCGGGCTTCGCCTTGACGCTCGCCGGCGCGCTGGGCGCGTTTGTATTCACTTGGTTGTACTTGGAAAGCCGTCCCCTGGATTTACGGGGAGAGGCGGACGCGCTCCACGCCGAGTTGCAGCAGACCCTCGTTAATGCGGGCGTGCCGTCCGAGAACATTGAGGGCGCCAAGGCCGAGGATCTCGCCAGCGACAACGTCTTGTGGCGTTACGCCGAGTTTGATGTGGCGGCGCCGGAGCGTCTTAATCTCGATGGACTCGCCCGGGTCGTGGTCCGGAACATGACGATGCGCAACGCCGCCGTGATCCCGGAACCGGAGACGGAAGATACCCGGACGTACCGGCTGGCGTACGCAGGGCGGGACATTGCCGAAGTGCGGCTCCATGCGCCTCCGCCGCAGCCCGACCCCGAACCCGAATCCCCATATGGCGGAGTAGCCGAAGATGTCGCCACGGCTCTTGTGGAATGGCTCGAAGCAAGCGATGTTCCGCTGAGCGCTATCGAGCAATGGGAGCCCGAACCGGCGAATTCGGAGACAGCCCCTTGCGAACGGCGCCGCGTTCTGGCGGAATTGGCGGAACCCGCTGACTTGGACGAACTTGAACAGCAGCTCGCCGAATTGGAACTTCCCGGTGGCGCCAACGGCCTTGAACGCGAGACCTTGACCGAGCCCCTTCACGCCTATCACCGGGCTTATGTCTGGCGGGCGGACGACTGTCCTTGGGTGGAGTTGCATATCTTGCCGGACGCCGAAATGGCCGAAAGCGAGGGATTGGAGCGGCCCCCGCCGCCCACTCCCGAACCACCGAAGGCTGAGGAACTTGATGATGAGCGTGAGTTGGAGGAAGAAGATGCGGCGGCCGAACCGGAGGCCGCGGATGAGACGCCGCGCATGAGCGTTATCGTGGACGACGGCGGGTACGGAGGGGAGAGGACGGAGCACATCCTGGCCCTGGACGCTCCCTTGACCCTGGCCATTCTCCCCTATACGCCAGCGGGTTCCGAGATCGCCGAACGGGCGCGGGACAAGGGTTTCGAGGTGATGTTGCATATGCCCATGGAGGCGAATAACGAAGATGTGATCTATCCCGGGGAGATCCGCAGCGATATGGAAGCGGAAGAGATCGCCGAGCTTACCGAAAGCGCCTTGGCGGATATCTCCGGGGCCGAGGGCGTCAACAATCATACGGGCTCGGCGTTTACCGAAGATGAGGAGGCCATGGAAGCCTTTCTTGACGTGTTGCGGGAGAAGGAGCTGTATTTCGTGGATAGTGTAACCTCCCCAAAATCTATCGCTTACGATAAGGCGGTGGAGATGGGCGTGCCGGCCATTCGCCGGAACATCTTTTTGGACCACGACCGGGATGAAAACGCCATTCGCGGCGCCTTCAAGGAGCTGATGGATTACGCTAGGGAAGACGGGAAAGCCGTGGGAATTGGCCATTTTCAATCCGCCTTCGCCGACATTATTGGGGAGTTACTGCAACTTCTCGAAGAAAAAGACATCAAATTGGTTCCTGTTTCAGAATTGGTGGCGTCATGAGTCAGGTGCTCGGAATCGAGACGTCGTGTGACGAAACCGGCATCGCCGTGGTTAGCGGCGGCGTTCGCGTCGTGGCTCAGCAGGTGGCCTCGCAAGTGGAGACCCACGCCGTCTTTGGCGGAGTCGTGCCAGAAATCGCTTCGCGCCGCCATACGGAGTGCATCCATCAACTCACGGCCAAGACCCTGGCCGACGCGGGCGGAGAAATCGATGCAGTAGCCGCGACCAGCGGACCCGGCCTGATGGGGAGCCTTCTGGTTGGGGTGAACTTCGCCAAGGCGTTGGCCTATAGCTGGAGCGTGCCCTATGTGCCCGTGCACCATCTCGAAGGGCATATCTTCTCCGTGTTTCTGACGGAAAATCCACCCGATTTCCCCTTTCTCGCGCTCATTGTCAGCGGCGGACACACCTGCCTCGTCAATTGCCCCAAGCCTCACCACTACACGATATTGGGATCGACGCGGGACGATGCCGTGGGAGAGTCCTTCGACAAGGTCGCCCGGCTGCTCGGCCTGCCCTATCCAGGCGGCCCCTCCATTCAGAAGGCGGCGGAGACGGGTGACCCCAAGGCGGTGGATTTCCCCACGGCCATGAACCAGGGTGATTCCCTTGAGTTCAGTTACAGCGGTCTGAAGACGGCCGTGCTGTACGACGTGCGCGGCAACGGGCATGACACCGCCGATGTGGCCGCCAGTTTTCAACACGCCGCCATCGAGCAGTTGCTCACCAAGACGAAGGCGGCCCTGGCCCGGACAAAGGCGCGAACCCTCGTGGTGGCGGGGGGCGTGGCCGCGAACGCCCTGTTGCGGGAAAGAGCTCAGCGCGAACTAGACGCGGCCGTGCATATTCCGCCGTTGAATCTGTGCTTGGATAACGGCGCCATGATCGCGGCGGCGGGATATTCCCGGTGGCGCCACGGCTACACCGGCGGCCTCGCAGATTCCGCAAATCCCGCCCTAGCGCTGACGGAATGACTCAAGTATTGGCCCCGCCGCTCCGAAAGGGTAGGTAGACGCGAAAACGGCTCCTCCGGCGTGCGGCGAACCGCTCGCCCAGTCCCGGTGGATTCAAAGCGATAAGCGAAAAAGGAAATTACCATGGAAGGTGTGGAGGACCAGCTTCAAACCCTAATGGAAGGCGCATTTTACCGGAGAGCTTCCGACATCCACCTCAAGGTGGGATGCCCGCCGCTCTACCGCGTAGACGGCCAGCTAATTCGGCTCCCCGACAAGGTGCTGGACGAGGCGGATGTCATGGCGTTTCTGGAAGCTATCGCTGGCGCCGCCGATGTGGAGCGGTTCAAGCGATTGTTGGAGTTAGACACATCCTGCTCCCTGGACAAGCGGGCAAGGTTTCGCGTGAACGCGTGCAAGGATGACGGTGATACGCGGATCGTGATGCGCACCATTCCCCTGGAGATCGCTCCGCTCCAGGATCTCGGCTTGCCGGAGGTGTTGCGCAAGATTTGCCACGGCAACAACGGCCTGGTTCTCGTCACCGGCCCGACAGGCAGCGGAAAATCGACCACGCTCGCCGCCATGATCGACGAAATCAACACCAACCGCTCCGTCCACATCGTCACCATCGAGGATCCCCTTGAGTTCGTTCACCGGGACAAGGAAGGCATCGTCACGCAACGTAGCGTGGGCCACGATACCCTGTCGTTCGCCAACGCCCTGCGCGCCGCCCTCCGCCAAGACCCCGACGTCATTCTCATCGGGGAGATGCGGGACGCGGAGACCGTCCAGACCGCCCTGGCCTCCGCGGAAACCGGTCACTTGGTCTTATCGACCTTGCACACGGTGGACGCCGTGGAGACGTTGAACCGCATCATCGATTTCTTCGAGCCGCATCAGCAGCTTCAGATTCGCAAACAGCTCGCCAGCGTGCTCCGGGCGGTCGTCTCCCAACGGCTCGCCCCGTGTCAAGACGGCAAGGGACGCGCTTGTGCCGCCGAGGTGTTGGTGGGCAACCGTACCGTGCGGGATTTCATCGAACAAGGGAAAAGCTTCCACGATATCGTCAAACTCATTGAAGACGGTTCCGAGCAATACGGCATGCAGACCTTCGATCAGGCCTTGTACAAGCTTTACAAGGAAGAGAAGATCGACTCTCAGACCGCGCTGCTCCACGCCACCAGCCCGCGCGACCTCAAACTGCGGATTCAAGGACTTCGCACGGGCTAACCATCCGGGATTCGGGAGCCAATAACCGCGCAAGGATTCACGACAGGCCATGGAATACATGGAAGGCATTCTGCACGTTTTGGGCTGGATCGCATTCGGTCTGGTGGTTATCGTGGCGATTGCGCTCAATTCCCTCGGCCTGTTTGGCAACTGGCTCATCCTTGGCGCCGTGGCGGCGGTCTGGCTCCTGACCGGTTTCGAGCAGTTCGGGCTGATCACCCTTGGAATCCTGCTCGCACTCGCTATCGTTGGCGAGGTTCTTGAGGCGGTGGCGGCCAGCTACGGCGCCACGGTGTTTGGCGGATCAAAGAAGGCATTTCTTTACATAGCGGCGGGCTGCATCCTTGGCGCCATTGGGGGAACCCCATTGTTTCCCATTGTGGGCTCGCTTATTGGCGCTCTAATCGGCGGGTTTGCCGCGGCCACCCTCTATGAGTACATCGTGGAGGAGCGTCATGCGCGAGAAAGCGTCTGGGCGGGCATTGGAGCAGCCCTCGGGAAAGCGGGCGGGATCTTTGCGAAACTTTTCGTCGGATTTGTTATGCTTGCTGTGACGGCCTTCTCATACTTTTACTAGCCCCCCTTTTCCGGATCGTGATTCGACTGCCATGTTTCGCGCGTATCGCTATTACTATCTCCGTGTCATGCGTCAGCGGGGCACGCCGGACCAGATCGCCGCTGGCGTCGCCATCGGGGCGTTCATGGGATTGGCGGGTCCGCCGGGCCTCCAAATGATCACCGCCTTCGCGCTGGCGGCGCTGTTTGGCTGCAATCGCGTGGCGGCCGTGCTGGCGGTGTGGATCAGCAATCCCCTCACGATGCCCTTCATCTATGGGACCCAGCTCACGATTGGGAGCTGGAT